>CAZFQH010000386.1:0-4471 GCA_964520805.1 uncultured Acidobacteriota bacterium
GTCATGAATACCGAGGCATCGGAGGCGAGATAGACGCATAGCTCAGCAACCTCCCCGGTGGTTCCGAGGCGGCCCATCGGCTGGCGGGCGATGAAGTCCCGGCGTGCTTGAACCGGATCCGCGAACGACTGAATGCGGGTCTCGAGCGAAGGGGTGTCCACGGTGCCGGGGCAGATGGCATTGCAGCGAATCCCACGCCCGATGAAGTCGCGGGCCACCGATTTGGTCAGGCCCACAATCGCGGCCTTGGTGGCGCTGTAAACGAAGCGGTTGGCGACGCCCGTGATCGGGCCCGCCACCGACGAGATGTTGACGATGGAGCCGCCTCCCTGTTCGATCATGGCCGGCAGAAAAGCGCGGATCATCCTGTACTGGCTCCGCACATTGAGCCGGAAACCGAAGTCCCAGTCTTCATCCGCGCAATCAAGAACGGTGCCGCCATGAACAAAACCGGCGCAGTTGACGAGGATGGTGGGCCGCGTCCTGACCGCGAAATCCGTGATGGCCTGATCGTCCAGGACATCCAGACGATGCACGCTTTCGACCCCGACACCCAAAAGGTCGTGGAGCTTCTCCTCGTTGATATCCGTGGCGACAACCCTGGCGCCTTCACGGGCCAGAGCGAGTGCGGTGGCCCGCCCGATCCCCTGCGCCGCCGCGCTCACGAGGGCGGACTTCCCGGCAAGTCTTCCCGCCCCTCCGCTGACCGTCACCTGGCGTTCCTTTCTTTCCTTTCCGCGATGAAGTCGCAGATCCGAAGGACGCCTTCTCTCACGTCTTCGTCGCGCGAAGCCACCGATACTCGCACCGCCTGCGCGCTGAGCCGCCCGAACGTGCTCCCGGGTGCGACCGCCACCTTCTTTTCACGGAGCAAGTCGACTGCGAAGTCCCGTGAATCCATGCCCGTGTCGGCGATATCGACCATGACGTAGAAGGCGCCGCCGGGGGTGTAGCGATAAAGACCACGCTCGCGCAAAACGTCGAGTGCGATATCGCGCCGCCGCCTATAGGCGGCGCACATCTCGGCCACACAATCCTGCGGGCCTTCGAGAGCGGCGACTGCGGCCCATTGAGAAAACGCCGTCCCGCAGGAGACGAAGGGTTCCTGCAATTTGGCGGCGACGTTGATGTAATCGGCCTGGCCCCGCGTGAAGCCGATGCGGTAGCCGGTCATCGCATAGGTTTTCGAAACGCCGGTGATGACGAGACAACGCTCATCGGTGTCGAAAGTCAGCACGCTGGGAGCGGGGTTCTCGAACACGATCTCGCTGTAGATCTCATCCGATACGACCCACAGGTCATTCCGGCGAGCGAAGGCGACCAAAGCTTCGGTAAGGGCCGCGTCGTGCACCTGGCCGGTGGGGTTGGAAGGGCTGCAGATGAGCAGGAGTTTCGTCCGGGGCGTCACCAGGGATTGCAGCTCTTCGAGGTCTGGCAGGAAGCGGGGCGAAGGAAGGGTGTAGGGCACCGCGACCCCCCGCGCGAGAGCAACCGAGGTGACGTAGTTGGGCCAGCCAGGATCCGGCAGCAGGACCTCGTCACCCGGTTCCAGCAAGGTGAAGAATGATGTGGCGAGGCTCATCATGGCCCCGGTCGTGACCAGGATCTGACTCGCCGAAGTGGGCACCCCCGTGCGCCGTTCGAAGGAGCGGGCCACGGATTCCCGCAACGGACCGATACCGGCGGTGGAGATGTATCGGGTGTGGCCCTCGCGTACCGCTCGGCACGTGGCTTCGACGATATGCGCGGGGGTGGCGAAATCGGGCTGCCCGACTTCGAGATGGATGACCGGACCCTCTTTTTCGGCGGCGATCGCCAGATCCATGACTTCGCGGATGCCTGAGCGGGGAATCTGCAGGGGAAGTTGCGCCAGCGGTTTCATGCCGCGGACCTTAGCCGCGAGGCCCCGAACCTACAAGGCAAACCTGGCTCCGGACGGCTTGGATCTACTCGGCCGAGTGGTGGTGCCGCACGTCCCTCGCCTCCACGAGGAAGATCACGTCTTCGGCGATGTTCGTGGCGTGATCAGCGATCCGTTCGATGTTGCGGCTGATCAGGATCAGGCCGAGCGCGCGCTCGATGGTGCCGGGGTCCGCCATCATGTGGGTCAGAAGAACGCGGAACACGCGGTCTTTGAGATCGTCGACCTGGTCGTCACGGTGCAAGACCTCGCGGGCCAGATCGGCGTCGCGGCGCACGAAGGCATCGAGGGAGTCACGGGTCATCTTCTGAGCGATCTCGGACATCTCGGCGATATCGATCAAGGGCTTGAGCGGCGGCGTTTCAAGCAGACGCATCGCGGTCTCCGCGATGTTCACGGCCTGGTCGCCGATGCGCTCGAGATCCGCACCCATCTTCATGGCCGAGGTGATGAGCCGCAGGTCGGTGGCCATGGGCTGCTGTAGCGCGAGCATTTTGAGACAGCGGTCGTCGATCTCGATCTGAAGGCGATTCACGGCGGCATCGCCTGCGATGACGATCTGTGCGAGCTCGGCCCGCCGCTCCATCAAGGAGACGAGGGCTTTGGTCGTCTGGGCCTCGACGAGCGAGCCCATGTGGAGCAGACGGTGTTTGAGAGCATCGAGGTCGCCCTCGAACTGCTGGCGTTCCATTATCCGAACCTTCCGGTGATGTAGTCCTCGGTGAGCTTCTCCCGAGGGTTGGTGAACATTTGTGCGGTGGAGCCCATCTCGACGAGCTTCCCCAGCCAGAAGAAGGCGGTCTTATCGGACACCCGCGCCGCTTGCTGGAGGTTGTGGGTCACGATGACGATCGTGTAGCTGTCTTTGAGGGAGTAGATCAGTTCCTCGATCTTCAGGGTGGCGATCGGATCGAGAGCCGAACAGGGCTCGTCCATCAGGACGATCTCGGGCTCCACCGCGATGGCGCGGGCGATACAGACCCGCTGTTGCTGGCCGCCCGACAATCCGAGCGCACTGTCTTGCAGGCGGTCCTTGACCTCATCCCACAAGGCGGCCCCGCGCAGGCTCTTTTCGCACGCGGCATCGAGGGTGGTCTTGTCGGAAATCCCCGCGATGCGCAGACCGTAGACGACGTTTTCGTAGATCGATTTCGGGAATGGATTGGATTTCTGGAAGACCATGCCCACCCGACGGCGCACTTCAATGACGTCTATGGACGGGGCGTTGATGTCGAGACCGCGCACCTGGAGTTTTCCGGAGATGGTGACGTTGTCGATCAGGTCATTCATGCGGTTGAAGCAGCGGAGGAACGTCGACTTCCCGCAGCCCGACGGGCCAATGAACGCGGTCACGCGTCGCTCCTCGATCTCCATGGAGATGTCGTGGAGGACATGGTTCGTGCCGTAGCTCAGGTTGAGCTTCTCCGCGACGATGGCGGGGACAGCCCCCTCGCGAGAGGGAGCACTTGCCTTCTCGGAGACCTTGGTCTCGATTCTTATCGGGCTCGCTCGTTGTTCGGTCATGGTTTCATGTTCAGCGTTTAGAAGGCAGAGGTCTGGAACCTTCGGCGCAGGCGATTGCGCACGATGATTGCGGTGAGGTTCAGAAGAACCACTATTAGAAGCAGAAAGATCGTGGTCATGTACACCATGGGTTTCGCGGCTTCGACGTTTGGGCTCTGGAAGCCCACATCGTAGATGTGAAACCCGAGGTGCATGAACTTTCGGTCGAGGTGAAAGAACGGGAAGTTTCCGTCGAGGGGAAGATCGGGGGCCAGTTTCACGACGCCGGTGAGCATGAGGGGCGCCACTTCGCCGGCCCCTCGGGCCATGGCCAGAATGAGACCGGTCAGAATGCCCGGAGCAGCGGAGGGCAGGACCACGCGCAGGATGGTCTGGAACTTGGTCGCCCCCAGAGCAAGGGATGCTTCGCGGACCGAGCGCGGTACCGCGGCGAGAGCCTCTTCGGAGGCCACGATGACCACGGGCACGGTCAGGAGAGCCAGGGTGAGCGAAGCCCAGAGGATTCCGCCGGTGCCGTAGGTGGGGGTCGGTAGAAGTTCGGGATAGAAGACTCGGTCGATGCTGCCCCCGATCATGTAGACGAAGAAACCGAGACCAAAAACCCCGAACACGATGGAGGGAACTCCGGCGAGGTTGTTCACGGCGATCCGGACAATGCGGACGAGGAGGCTCTGAGCCGCGTACTCGCGGAGGTAGAGGGCGGCCAAAACTCCGGTCGGCACCACAACCAGGGTCATGAGGAAGACCATCATCACGGTTCCGAAGATGGCCGGAAAGATCCCGCCCTCGGTATTGGCTTCGCGGGGGTCGTCCCACAGGAAGCCGCCGAGTCTGCCCGCATAGATCGAGGCGCGATCGAGCCAGGAGAGCGCATTCGCAGGGTAGGCGTGATAGACGTCGAGCAGCCGGAGTTCCTTCTCGTCACCCGAAGCGGCGCGCATCACGATGGTGGCCGCGGCCGCCTTCTCGACCACACGTTCCAGTTCGGCCTGTTTGGTCGCGTAGACCTGTTGATCCGCGGCCACC
>CAZFQH010000387.1:0-4461 GCA_964520805.1 uncultured Acidobacteriota bacterium
TCATGGAACTGCGACATTGCCGATTGCCGGAATGACGACGCGCCGGTTTCGATGACGTATCACCTCAACCGGCTGCAGACGTTCCAGAGCATGAACCAATATGGGGTCACGCTGAATCCGCACTCGGAGCCGAGCGGGCCGGTTTTCGCGGAGATGGACTACACCCATCCGGTCCTCGACCGGGCCGCGGTGCGCGCCCAGGCGAGCGTCCGCGCCTTCTCCGGCCGCTACCGGATCCACTTCGCGGGTGCCCACCTGTACAACGGCTTCCACGAGGACGGCATCCGTTCCGGGGTCGAAGTGGCCCAGGCCCTCGGAGTGACCTTTTGAACTCCGCCCTCTATCGCGGCCACGTGACGCACCAGCGGGTGGCGAGGCTGCGCCACGGCTTCCGCTACCCCATCTTCATGCCCCTGCTCGATCTGGCTGAGTTGCCGGAACTCGATCGATCGCTGCGCCTGTTCGCCTACAACCGCACCGGTCTCGTGTCCTACCACGACCGCGACCATTTGAAGCACTACGAAGGGGACACGCGACAACGCCTCTCCGCGTTCTTCCGCTCGTGCGGCGAGGAGTTGCCGAAGGGCCGGGTCTTCCTGCTCACCCATGCCCGGATCCTGGGCTACACCTTCAATCCGGTGAGCTTCTTCTACTGCTTCGATGCCTCCAGGGCGCTTCGTTTCGTGGTCGCGGAGGTGAACAACACCTTCGGAGACACCCATCCCTACCTGCTCACCGGGAATGGGACGGAGAAATGGACCACGAAGAAGCTGATGCACGTGTCGCCGTTCTTCGACCTGGCCGGTAGCTACGATTGGCGGCTGCCCGCTCCGGCGGAGACCCTTGAAGCACGTTGCGATCTGCGCCACGGCGGCGTGCTCTCCCTCGCCTCCCGCCTCACCATGGGGCGACAGCCCCTGACCGACCGGACCCTCGCCCTGGCCCTGCTTGGCCTGCCCTTCATGACCCTGCGCGTGATGTTCGGAATCCACTGGCAGGCCCTGAAGCTCTGGTTCAAGGGCGCGCGTTTTCACCGGGCACCCGCCTACGACCCCTCCCGCGCGGCCGAGGAGGCCGCCTGACTCAAAGCCACCACCATGATCACCTCCCTCCTGAAGACGCAGGCCCTGAAGGCCCTCGAAAGTTTCGGTGGCGGTCCCCTCTCGCTGCGCCTGGCCGACGGCAGTAGCCGGACGGTGGGCCGGGGCGACCGTCCCATGGCCGTCACCATTCATAACGACGCCTTCTTTCGCAAGTTTGCCCTTGGCGGCGACATGGGCCTCGGCGAGTCCTACATGGACGGCGACTGGTCCACGGACGACCTTCCCGGCCTCCTCTCGACCGCACTGATCGCCCGCGACACCCTGCCTCTCGACACCCCGCTGTCGCTGCTGATCAACACCACGAAGGATGCCTGGCACTGGACGCGGAAGAACACCCGGATCGGCGCGAAGAGGAACATCGAGGCTCACTACGACCTCTCCAATCCCTTCTTCGAAACCTTCCTCGACCGATCGATGACCTACTCGTGCGGCTACTTCGCGACCGACCGGACCTCCCTGGAGGCCGCCCAGGAAGCCAAGCTGCGAAGGCTGGCCGACAAGCTGGATCTCCGCCCCGGCATGAGGGTCCTGGAGATCGGATGCGGCTGGGGCAGCTTCGCCCTGCTCCTCGCCCGTGAATACGGGGTCACGGTGAAGGGTCTCACTCTGTCGAAGCGACAGCACGAACTGGCCCGGCGCCGGGTCGCCGAGGCCTCCCTCGAGGGCCGGATCGACATTGCCCTCGAAGACTTCCGCGACACCGTCCCTGGTAGTGCGGGCCGGTTCGACCGCATCGTCTCGGTCGAGATGTTCGAGGCCCTTGGATACGAAAACTGGGGCGTCTTCTTCTCGCGGTGTCAGGAGTTGCTGGCCCAAAACGGAACCATCGGCCTGCAGGTGATCACCATTCCGGATCATCGCTTCACCCAGTACCGCAAGCACTGCGACTGGCTCCAGCGCTACATCTTCCCCGGCAGTCTGCTCGGGTCCATCCACCACATGACCGGGGCCATGATCGAGCGCACCCCGCTTCTCGTTCATCACCTCGAGGACATCGGCCTTCACTACGAGCGCACTCTCCTCCTCTGGCGGGACCGCTTCTTCCAGAACCTCCCCACCGTGCGGCAACTCGGATTCGACGACCGCTTCATCCGCATGTGGGATTACTACCTCGCCGTGTGCGCCGCCGCCTTTGGCACGAGGACACTGTCCACGGTGCAGATGGTCCTGACCCGTCCCGGAAACCTCGCCTTGCCCGTGCTAACGGCCGCGGCCCGGGAACGCGCGGCGTGATCCTCGACGCTCTCATCAGCAGCGGATGGCTGCCCGACCCGGTCATCCGCGCCGGCATAAGGCGCCTCCTGCGCGACCGGCGGGCGTCGCTGCGAAGCGGCTCTGCGGAGGCCCGGGCGCAGCGCGAGCAGGAGTTCATCGAGCGCCTCAAGTCCTCGCCCATCGCCATCCATCAGGGCGAGGCCAACGCTCAGCACTACGAGGTGCCGCCTCGTTTCTTCGAACTGGTCCTCGGCCGGCGACTGAAGTACAGCAGCGGACTGTGGGAAACAGGCATCTCCACCCTCGATGCCGCCGAGGAGACCATGCTGTCCTTGACCTGCGAGCGTGCGCGGATCGCGCCCGGGCAGGACATTCTCGAACTCGGCTGCGGCTGGGGCTCGCTGACCCTCTACATGGCCGAGCGGTTCCCCACCGCGCGGATCTTCGCGGTGTCGAACTCCCGGCCCCAGCGGGAGTTCATCATGAAGCGGGCTCGCGCCCTGAAGCTCACCAACATCGAAATCGAGACCGCGGACATCTCACATTGGTCGCCCCCCCGAACCTTCGACCGCGTGGTGTCGGTGGAGATGTTCGAGCACCTGCGCAACTGGCCGGAGATGTTTCGCCGTGTGGCCGCCTGGCTCAAGCCCGAAGGCCGCTTCTTCATGCATGTTTTCACGCACCGCGAACATTCGTACACCTTTACCGACGAGGGAGACACGGACTTCATGGCCCGCCACTTCTTCACCGGCGGCATGATGCCGGGAGACGGCCTGGCCCCAGCCCTGTGCGACCATCTGCGGGTCGAGGAACACTGGAGGCTGGAGGGAGAGCACTACTCTCGCACCTCGGCGGCCTGGCTCGCCAACATGGACGCAAATCGCGCGGAGATCGAATCGCTCTTCACCTCGACCTATGGCGGCGAGGCGAAGAGGTTCTGGCACTACTGGCGCGTGTTCTTCATGTCCTGCGAGGAGCTGTGGGCCTTTGACCGTGGCCGGGAGTGGCTCGTCTCCCACTACCGCCTGCGCGCAGCTGGCCCTGGCTCCTAGCCGCTGGCGCTTCCGTGCGGAAGGGGAGGGGGGAGGACCGCTGCCCAAACCACCACTGTAGGGGCGGCCCTCGTGGGCGCGCAGACCGGCCTTGGGCCGCCGCCCTGGCGAAGCCCTTTACAGTCCGTCGTACTTTGGACCGCCCCCGCCCTCGGGGGTGACCCAGGTGATGATCTGGTACGGGTCCATGATGTCGCAGGTCTTGCAGTGGACGCAGTTCGAGAAGTTGATCTGCAGCTTGAGCGCCTTCGGATCGCCGTCATTCTTTGGCACCATTTCGTAGACCGCGGCCGGGCAGAACTTCTCGCAGGGGTTCCCGTACTCGGTGCGGCACGTGGTCTCGCAGATATTCGGATCGGCCACGTGCAGGTGGGAGGGCTGATCCTCCTCGTGCATGGTTCCGGAGTGGAAGACGTCGGTGAGCCGGTCGAAAGTCAGCTTGCCGTCGGGTTTATCGCGGGTGAAGAAGTCCCGACTCGTCCCCGCGCCATACCGGCCGATCAGCTTCTCCATGTCGGCATGGCCTCCGCTGGGCGCGAGGGGGTCGATGAGCCCACGCCCGCCCGTCACCATGAGCAGGCCGGTGTTGATCATGCCGCCGAGGAAGCCGTGTTTGAAGCCCTGGTGGAAGTTGCGGACAGGGAAGAGTTCTTCCTTCACCGACGAAGCGTTCACCCGCTCCTCGAAGCCCTTCAGGACGGCGGCCGATGAGTCCTCCTTTTCAAGGGCCGCGATGGCGGTTTCCGCGGCGAGCATGCCGGTCTTGATGCCGAGATGGATGCCCTTGAGGCGCATGGCGTTCAGAAAACCCGCGGCCTCGCCGATCAGGAGCAGACCGTCTGCGTAAGTCCTGGGAATGCAGTACCAGCCGCCCTCGCTGATCGCGCGCGCGCCGTACTTCACCATCTTGCCCCCGGTAAGCAGTTCGGCCACCCGCGGATGAGCCTTGAGCTTCTGGAAGAGGCCATGAGGATCGAGGAACGGATCGCGGTAGTCGAGACCGATGACGAGGCCCACCGAGATCTGGGTGTCGGACACGCCGTAGATGAATCCGCCGCCGAAGGTCTCCCACCCAAGCGGCGCGCCCATGG
>CAZFQH010000388.1:0-4455 GCA_964520805.1 uncultured Acidobacteriota bacterium
TTCGTCACGCTGTTGGGGCGCGAAGGGCAGGCACAAGGCCTGCCCCTACGGTGACCGCTTTCGCGGGGAATGACCAATGCCCGCGGCGGGGTCCTTCAGCCGATGCGCCGCACGGGTCGGCCGGTAATGTAGGGGCGCCCCTTGTGGGCGCCCTTCGTCACGCTGTTGGGGCGCGAAGGGCAGGCACAAGGCCTGCCCCTACGGTGACCGCTTTCGCGGGGAATGACCAATGCCCGCGGCGGGGTCCTTCAGCCGATGCGACGCACTCATACCCGAAGCGAGCTTGAGATTGATGAGAGTCGGCAGGGGCAGAAGGGATACCCGCTGGCCTCGGATGGCGGCCTTCGCCGGGTCCGGGAAGGCTACAGCCTTCGGTTTGCCATCGCCCGGAAACTCCCCAGTATTGAGGAAATCGATGTCGATATTGGCCTCCGTGTCCCGCAGGCCGCGACTGCCCGGAAACCGTTCGACATAGCCAAGACCCAACGCTTCGGACTTCAGACGGCGGAGGCTCTCCGCGGTGAGCAGGACATTCACATCGACCGTGACCCGCTGGTACCCCCATTCGTTGAGGGCCAGGGCGCCCACGATCGCATACGGGATGTCATTCTTGTCGAGTAGGTCGGCCAACCGCTTGAGGGCCTGCTGAACGTTCGCCTCACCCATGAAGAATCTCCTCGCATTGGAGACGCCCGCCCGAAAGGCTCCTTCTCGATCGGTCTGAGGCACATCGACTATGCGTGGATCTTATGCGCCGATCTTCGCGGTCTCTGCCTGAAGGTCGAACAGATCGAAGCCGCCTTCGTGAGCGACCTGCGTGCAGCCGGGGTCGAGGGCGAGAACCGCGGGGTCTATGAAGCTGCGTTCGACAATGAGGTAGCGCACACCCAGCCGACGCGCCGCGGTCTCCACACGCTCGCGCCACACCGGCGAGACAAGTTCGAACCGCTCGAGCGATCCGCTGTGCGAACCCCACAACACCGCTCGCTCCGTGCGGTAGGTGATGTAGTCGCTGTAGCCGCCGGGCAGGCAGACGACACCCCCTGAAGCCAGTGTGTCCAATCGGTCGGCGAGGGCGCGCAGTCCCGGAGGCACGTGGGCGCTTAGTTCCGCCTTCTTGCCCCGCATGTATCCGAGGAAGAAGATCACCGAGGCCGTGCTGGCGCCGAGGGCCGCGAGGGTGGCGAGGCCCGGAGGCCGCAGCAGGCCGGCGGGAGTGCCGATCGAAGCGGCGAGGACGTAGGCCGTGGGGAAGATCGCCGACTTCATGTAGTTCCGGCCCGGCCCGAAAGCGCGCAGCGGCCAGATCAGCGTAGCGATCACCGCGAAGGTCGACAGCGAAGCGGCCCATATGAAGAGCGCGGACGACCACAGTCCGCCCGAGACCGTCGCGAGCGGCAGAACGAGCAGGAATGGGTTTTCCCCAAGCAGGCGCAACATCTGGGGACCCAGACCCTGGCCGAGGAATCCGGCATCGCGTGGTCGGGCGGTGCGGGCCACCCTGGGGCCGCCGTACACCGGTGAGTCGAGGATCGGGTGCGATCCGAAAAGCTTCCGGTGGCGGATCCAGAATCGCACTGCGTGCGCGTAATTCGCGAACACCCGGCCCAGATGGCCGAGCGAGAGAACAAAGGCCAGGGGAAGTGCGGCGAGGGCCAGTAGAAGGTGCCGAGGTTCCGCCAGAAAGAGGCTGGCGGCGGCGGCCACGAACACGTAGGACGCGGTGGCGGTGGCGGAGGAAAGATACAAAAAGGCGCCTGCGGTAAGAGCCGCTGCGGTCCAGCTCCAGTGCGGTACGCCGATACTCGCCCGAAGCAGAAGGACCAGGCTGACCGCGTGCAGCAGGACTCCGAAGCTTCGCGGCGACAAGGCGCGGGTTTCGGAAATGAGAGTGGGCGACACCGCGTAGGCGAGGGCGGCGATCAAGGCCACGGTGGGTTCCGCGGTGAGCTTGAGGGCCAGCAGGAAAAGAAGGATCAGGGTGAGGCAGTCGATGCCGGGGGAGATGGCCCAGAAACTCCGGGTCAGCACTTTTTCCGGGATGAGCGCCAGCAGCGAGGGGAAGATGGGAGCGTACGACTGCTCCTGATCCTGAAGCAGGTACTGCGGCAGTCTGACCCTGAACCCGGGTGCCTTACGGAAAGCGCGGGCGTAGGCGAGGTAGTACCACGCGTCCACACCACCGGGCTCCCGTCCCAGCAGCACTGCGGTGCGGGCGAAGAAAGCCAGGGCTCCGATCGCGGTGGCCGCCACCATCAGCGATGTTGAGTCCATGGTCGCCCCGCGGCTTAGAATTTCACGGCCCGCATGACCGCCCGCGGCAGGAGACGGATGACCATCATCACCAGGGCCCAGATGGGGGGGGCGTACACCACGGGTGCGCCGCGCAGAATGGCGGAAAGAATGGTTTTCGCCACATCATCCGGATCGCCTGCGAAAGGCGGCTCTTTCAGATGTTGAGTCATGGATGTGCGCACGAAGCCCGGCTTGATCGCGGTGGTGATGAGGCCATCGGCGCGATACAGGTGGTCGAGCCCTTCGAGGTAGTGGGAAAGGCCGGCTTTTGTCGCACCGTAGATCACCACCGGCTTTCTCCCGCGTTCTCCCGCAACCGACGAGAACACGGCGAGCCGGCCCCCGCCGCGCGCGAGCAGGCGAACCCGTGCTTCTTCGCAGAACAGCACGCTGTTGGTGAAGTTCGCGGTGAGCACTTCGGCGGCCCGCGCGCGGTTTTCTCCAAGTTCATCCTGGGTGCCGAAGACGCCGGCGCTCAGAATGACGGTATCGAAACCGCCGAGTGCCTGATCCGCGGCATCGAGAGCCGGGCTGAAACCGGATGGCGTCACCAGATCGCACAGTCCGGTCGAGACCGCAAGGGCACCTCGGACCTTCAGGTCCTCGGCGCATTTCGCGATGTCGTCCGCGTTGCGACCGAGGACGTGGATCGAATCGCCCCGTGAAGCGATCAGCCGGGCCAGAGACCGGCCGATGCCGCGAGTGGCACCCAGCATCACTACTTTCATGTGAGTTCGAGTCTCGCCGATTGGGCGCTCCTGAGTCGACCCTGGGGGTCGTATTTCTGTTTGATGGCTTTCCAGTTGTCGATCCGCCGGTCCATGCGCCGATAGTCCGCGGCCCGCGTGAAGCGGTCCTTGGCGAGATAGACACGCCCGCCGAGTTCGATCAGGTGAGCGTTCAGCGTGTCGACGACCTTCTGGGTGTCGTCGCGCACCGGCAGATCGAGCGCGACCGACGTGCCTTTGAGGGGGAACGACAAAAGCCCTTCTCCTTCGTCGCCGCAGTCCTTGATGACCGAGAGCATCGAGCTGCCCCCGGTCCGTCTCAGCAGATTAAGGAAGCTCTTGACCCCTTCGGGACCCGCGACGTCGGGAATCACGCACTGGTACTGAGTGAAACCGCGACGGCCGTAGAGCCGGTTCCAGTTGCGGATGGCGTCCAGGGGATAGAAGAAGGTCTCGGGGTGCTCGATCTTCCGCGGCGCGATCACGGAATGCGCGGCGTAGAAGAGGGCGTTGAACGCGGAGACGGTGAAGCGGGAGATGGCGAAGTCGGGAAGAACGATGGGCAGGCCGGGCCGAACCAGGGGCATAGGTACGCCGGGGCGGGCTTCGTCTTTGGTGGCCCAGCGGCCGCGCATCAGGACGCCCCGGCCCAGATTGCCGGAAGCGCCGAGAGTGTCGATCCAGCCCATCGTGAACGGGAATCGCCGCGCGGCGTCTTTGAGGCCGGCGAGATAGCTGTCGATATCCGGCATCCGCTCGGTCTCGATGGCTACCCAGGCCGAGGAAATCTTCGGCAGCTTGAAGGTCACGTCGAGGATGTGACCCATGAGGCCCATGCCGCCGATGGTGGCCTTGAAGAGATCCGTGTTTTCGGTGCGCGAGGCGGTGACGATGTCGCCGCTCGATAGCCGCATGCGGAGCGCGCTGACATGCACTCCGAAAGCTCCGGTGGCGTGATGGTCCTTGCCATGCACGTCGGCCGAAACCATCCCGCCGAGCGTGATGAACTGGGTGCCTGGCCCCACGGGTGCTGCGAAGTCCCGCTTCCAGAAAGTGCGGTTGATCTGAAGGAGCGAGAAGCCGGCCTCGGCCCTCAGGGTCCCGGTCGTCTCATCGAAGGAGAGAATCCGATCGGCGAGGCGGGAGCTTGCGACCACACCATCGCGCGGATCCGGGAGTGAGGAGTCGCCGTAGGAGCGCGCGAGACCACGAGTGAGCGTGGCGTCGCGGGTGAGGGCCTCAATGTCTTCGGACGCGATTTCGCGTCCCGGCCCGAAGACCCGCCCCCAGCCCGACAACATGTTTGCCTGATTCACGGGAGGCCAAGGCTAGCAGGCGACGCCCTGGGACGTCGCTAAAGCCGGCGTACGATGTTCGGGAAGTCGCGCCACACCGGGATGCCGCAGAAGTGTTCGCCTTCCGTGCAGGTGGG
>CAZFQH010000389.1:0-4452 GCA_964520805.1 uncultured Acidobacteriota bacterium
CGGTGGCGCGCTTGGCACCGTGGCGATTCTCATCAAGCAGGAACTGCTACTGATCCCGATCGGCGGTCTGTTCGTGATCGAAGCCCTGTCGGTGATCGGACAGGTGGCGTCTTTCAAGTTCACCGGTAAACGCATTTTCCGCATGGCCCCGCTGCACCATCACTTCGAACTCATCGGCTGGAAGGAGACTCAGGTGGTGATCCGTTTCTGGATCGTGGCCTTCATCTTCGCGCTCATGAGTCTCGCCACGGTGAAACTGCGATGAACTGGAAAGGAACGCGGGTCGCGGTGATGGGTCTCGCGCGTTCGGGGGTCTCGGCCTGTCTTTTCCTGCGCAAGCGGGGGGCGGAGGTGATGGGCACCGACCTGCGCAACCCTCCAGCTCTTGGCTCCGTGGTCAGCGAGCTTCAATCCGCGGGGGTGGAACTTGTGCTCGGACGCCATCCCGATCTCGGCTCATTCGACGTTGTCGTGCTCTCACCCGGCGTCGAGCCCTCTTTGGACTTGATCGTGAAGGCGAGAGAGAAAGGCGTCCGCATCCTTCCCGAACTCGAACTCGGAGCTCTGGAGGCGGCCGGCCGGATCGTGTGCATCACCGGCACCAAGGGGAAGAGCACCACCACCACGGCTTTGCACGCGATGCTGCGCGAAGCCGGTGTCGATGCCCGCGCGGTGGGAAACATCGGCGCCCCCATCACCGCCCATGTCGATGGGTCGAAAGACGACACGGTTTTCGTCACCGAAGCCTCGAGCTTCCAGCTCGAAACCACCCGCGACTTCCATGCGCATTGCGCGGTCTTTCTGAATCTCTTCGCCGACCATCTCGACCGGCACCCATCCTTTGCGGCCTACGCGGAGGCGAAGGCGCGCATTTTCGCGAATCAGAACGCGGAGGACACCGCGGTGGTGAACGGCGAAGACGCGAGAGTGGTCGAGCTGGCCGCGCGAACCAGGGCGCGGGTGATTCCCTTCCGGCCCCGCACCCAAAAGACAAACTCCCGCGAATCCGGTGCTTTCTTTCAAGACGGCGACGCGGTCCTCCAGAACTCCGCAACAACCTCGCTCTTCCACGGAGCGGACGTCCAGATCCCCGGCGCCGCGGTGCGCGCCAACCTGCTGGCCGCGGCCACCGCCGCGCATCACTTCGGAGTGGACAGTATGCACATAGAGGCGGCGGTGCGTCGTTTCAAGGGCGTGCCTCACACCTTCGAAAAACTCGGCGAGGTAGATGGCATCGCCTTCTTCAACGACTCCAAGGCCACCACTCTCGAATCCGTCGAGGCCGCACTTCGGTCCTTCGTGTCCCCCGTGCACATCATCCTGGGCGGACGACTGAAAGCCGGGTCCTTCGCTTCGCTGCGGGGCGCGGTGGCCGATCACGCGCGCGCGGTTTACGCGATCGGCGAGAGCCGGGACAAAGTGCGTGACGCGCTCATCGAGGTTCGTCCCGTGCATGAATGCCTCACCCTCGAGGAGGCGGTCTTCCGGGCCTTTGAAGCCGCCAACCCCGGCGACACGATTCTGCTTTCCCCGGGTTGTTCCTCCTTCGACATGTTCCGGGACTACGCGGAGCGGGGCGAGGTGTTCAGGCGCGCTTTCCGTGAGCTCAGCCTTCGAGGAGCCGCCTGATGGCGAAGAAACTGGCGACCGATCGGGTGCTTCTCGGGGCCGCGGCGATTCTTTTCGGAACCGGGCTCTTGATGTTGTGGAGCGCATCGCAGCCCTTTTCCGAAGGATCGCGAGTGAGCGGCGAAGCCATCATGGCGCGGCAGTTCTTCTGGGCGGTGCTCGGAGTGGCGGTCATGCTCGCGAGCCTGCGCTTCGACTACCGGGTTTTGAAATCGAGAACGGTGGCGTTCTCGATCCTCGGCGTCGCCATGCTCCTGCTCCTGGGCGCGCTCGCTTCCCCTTCGGTCAACGAAACCAATCGCTGGATCCGCCTGGGCGGCGTATCGTTCCAACCGTCCGAGTTCGCCAAGCTCGCCATCGTTATTTTCCTCGCTTCCGAGTTCGAACGCCGCGCGCGCAGCCTGTCGACCTTCCGGGACCTGATGGCGCCGGCCTTCAGCGTTGGAGTGGTGGCCCTGCTCGTTTATCTTGAGCCCGATTTCGGATCCTCGATCCACATTGCGCTGGTGGCGGGAGCGATGGCTTTTCTGGCCGGCGTGCCTCTGCGCATGTTCGTGGTCGGAGGTCTCGCCCTCCTGCCGATTCTCGCCATCGGCGTGGCCTCGGCGTCGTATCGCCTCGACCGCATTCTGGCCTTTCTCGACCCCTGGGCCCAGCGGCAGGGAACGGGTTATCAGCTGATCCAGAGCGTGATCGCGGTCGGAAGTGGCGGTCCCCTGGGCCGCGGCTTCATGAAGGGCGAGCAGAAGACCTCGTTCCTTCCCTACCCGTATTCGGACTTCATCTTCGGCGTGGTCGGAGAAGAATTGGGCTTTGTGGGCGCGGTCATCATTGTCGGGTTGTTCCTGGTTCTTCTGTGGCGGGGTCTGCGCGCCGCCCAAAGAGCCCCGGATCTGTTCGGACGTCTCCTGGCCGCGGGGTTGTCGATGACCATCGTGTCGCAGGCCTTCATCAATATGAGTGTGGTTCTCGGGCTGTCGCCCACCAAGGGTATTCCGCTTCCGTTCTTTTCCGCGGGCGGGACGTCGCTCGTTCTGTGCCTGCTATCGGTAGGCCTTGTTCTGAATGTCTCCCAGCACACGGACTGAAGCCGGCAAACGCATGAACTCCCTCATCCTGATCGCGGCGGGCGGCACCGGAGGCCACATATTCCCCGGCCTTGCCGTGGCCGAGGAAATCGTCGCCCGGGCGACCCCGGTGCGCGTGGAGTTCGTTGGTTCAACCGCGCCCCTCGGCCTCGAACGGAAGATCGTGCCCAAGGCCGGACTGAAGCTGCACCTGCTGCCGGTTCTGCCCCTCAACACACCATCCTGGGTGGCACGCCTTCGCGGACTCGCCCTCCTTCCCTGGGGCCTCGTCCGCGCCTTCGCGCTGTTGCTCAAAGACCGGCCCTCCGCGGTGCTGGGCATCGGGGGCTACGCCTCGGGTCCGCTCGTTCTCATGGCCAGCCTGCTGCGGATCCCCACGGTTCTTCTCGAACCGAACGCGATCCCCGGGTTTACCAATCGGGTTCTGAAGCCGTTCGTTCGGCGCGCGGCCTGCGCCTTCGAAGCAACACTCCCCCGTTTCGGAAACAAGGGTGTGCTCACCGGAAACCCCGTGCGGTCGTCTTTCAAGGCTCTCCCGCCCCGCTCCCATGCCCGTCCCCTTCAGCTGCTTTGCTTCGGGGGCTCTCAGGGCTCGCGCATACTTTCGGAGGCGCTCGTCCGGGCGATTCCGAACCTCCCTTCCGAAGACGCTCTCACGATCGTCCACCAGACCGGGCCCGCTCAGTGGGAACAAATCGAGGCCGCTTACAAGAAGGCAGGGCGAGCGGCTCGAGTGGTGCCCTTCATTGACGATATGGGAGAGGCGTTTGCGGCCGCGGATCTGGTGTTGTGTCGGGCCGGCGCCACCACTCTCGCCGAACTCACGGTGGCGGGAAAGGCCGCGATCCTGGTCCCGCTACGGAGTGCCGCCGAGGACCATCAGACCTGGAACGCGAAGATGATGGTCGAGGCGGGTGCGGCGGTGATGATTGCCGAGAACGACCTTGCAACGTTGGGGGCTGTGGTTCACGGCCTCATCGAAACTCCTGATCGCTTGCGGACCCTCGAGGGCTGCGCGCGGGCGATCGGCAAGCCGGACGCGGCTGCGCGGGTCGCGGATCTGCTCACCTCGTGGTTGAAGGCCGCATGAGACACCTTGGCCTTTGCGGTCCCTTTCACTTCGTCGGTATCGGCGGAGCGGGGATGAGTCCACTCGCCGAAATTCTGCGAGCCCACGGACATGGAGTGACGGGCTCCGACGCCAAGGGCTCGGAGACCACACTGCGTCTTTCCGCTCAAGGCGTCAAGATCACCCTCGGACATCGCGCGGCGAATGTCGGGAAGGCGCGCTGCCTGGTCGTGTCATCGGCGATCCAGGCCACGAATCCAGAGTGGGCCGAGGCGCAGTCGCGGGGTCTTCGCATCGTTCACCGGGGCGATGTGCTCGACGCCGTGATGGCCCCTTGCGACCACCGCATCGCGATTTCTGGATCGCACGGAAAAACCACGACCACCGCGATGATCCTCGGCATTCTGGAAGCCGCGGGTTTCGACCCGACCGGCCTCGTGGGTGGCAAACGGAAAGGCTCGGGGTCCGGAGCGCGGATCGGCTCGGAACGGGCGTTTGTGGCCGAAGCGGACGAGTCCGACCGCTCGTTCCTCAAACTCCATCCCACCCTGGCGCTCGTGACCAATGTCGACCGGGAACATCTCGATACCTACAAGAACATGGCCGACGTCGAGGCCGCGTTCGCACAATTCGCTTTGAGTGTTCCTGCCTACGGGAGCGCAGTGT
>CAZFQH010000390.1:0-375 GCA_964520805.1 uncultured Acidobacteriota bacterium
GATATGTGGGTTACGACGACGGCGGCCAGCTCACCGAGCGGGTCCGGCGAAACCCCTACTGCGTGGTCCTGCTCGACGAAATCGAGAAGGCCCACCCCGACATCTTCAACGTGCTGCTCCAGGTCTTCGAGGACGGCCGTCTCACTGATTCCTTCGGCAATCTGGTCGATTTCAAGAACGCCATCGTGATCATGACCTCCAACCTCGGGGCCCGGGCCATCGAGAAACGGGGCCGCATGGGGTTCTCCCAGGACGAGCAGCAGACCGATCTCGCCACCTCCGATGCGGTCATGGCCGAGGTAAAACATACGTTCAACCCCGAGTTCATCAACCGAATTGATGAGATCATTCTCTTTGATGCGCTTTCAGACGCCG
>CAZFQH010000390.1:385-4440 GCA_964520805.1 uncultured Acidobacteriota bacterium
GCCGACCTTGGCCGGATTACCCGGAACCTCGTCGGCCATCTCTCCGAAAATCTCCGCTCCAAGGGACTTTCCATCTCCATCCGCGATGATGGGATCGAATGGCTCCTACGGAAGACCCTCAAAGACCGCTCCTACGGGGCGCGTCCTCTTCGGAGGGCGATCGAACGGCACATCGAGGACTCGCTCTCCGAGGCATTTCTCCGCGGTGTCCTGACCCCGGACGCTCCCATCGAAGTGGGCGTTTACGAAGGCGCCCTGTGGTACTGGCAAAACGAAAACCGAGGCCGACTGTCTGCATGAAATTTATTCGCTTTGCCCTCGCTTTGATCCTCCCGATGGCGCTTGTTCCCGGAGCGTCCCACGAGGTCACCGCGCAGGAGGCTCCGGCCGCCCGACCGGTGATTGTCGAGCGCGTGGAGGTTCGGGGAAATCAGTACCTCCCGAAGGAGACGATCCTGTACTACGTCTCCACCAAGGTCGGCAGTATCTATGACGAGGACATCATCCGGGCGGATTTCCGGAGGCTGTGGGATGCGGGCTTCCTTGAAAACATGAGCGTCGAGGAAAGCGACACGCCCTCGGGAAACAAGGCGCTCCTGTTCACGGTCAGTGAGCGAAAGCGCGTCCAGATCGTAGATTTCCGCGGCAGCAAGGCGCTCACCAAGACCGCCATCGAAGACAAGCTCAAAGAGACCGAGGCCACCATTCGCCTCGACTCCTTCTACGATCCCACGAAGGCGCGTCGGGCCGAAGACGTCATCCGGGACATGCTGAAGGAAAAGGGGCGGCTGTTCGGCACCGTCAAACACGAGGCCCGGAGCATCGGCGGCAGCGGGGAACAGGTGATCTTCACCGTTGATGATGGCCCCAAGACGAAGATCAAGTCGATTGAGTTCGAGAACAACTCCGTTTATTCGGACGGACGTCTGCGCGGTGAGATGAAGAAACTCAAGCAGGCCGGGTTCTGGAACCTCTCATGGCTGTCCGGAAAGGCCACCTACAACGAGGAAAAGTGGGGCGAAGATCAGGAACTGCTGCGTGAGCACTACCTGAACGCGGGCTACGTGACTGCGAGCATCGGCGAACCCAGGATCACCTACGTCGACGGAAAGTCCGGGCTCTTCCGCAAGAAGCCGGTCAAGTGGATGATGATCGATATCCCCATCACTGAAGGCGAGCCCTATCGCGTGGGTAAGGTGAGCTTCGAGGGCATGAAGCTCTTCCAGCCGGAGTTGGTGTTGCCGATCTTCAAGATCAAAGAGGGTGAGGTCTACTCCGAAAAGAAGCTCAAGAAGGGCTTCGAGAAGCTGCGCGACGCCTATGGAGCCCAGGGGTATTTCCAGTACACGGGGTTCACCAAGCGCACGCCGAACGCGGACAAGAAGACCGTGGACCTGGTGCTCGACATCAACGAGGACAAGCAGTACTTCGTTGGAAAGATCAACTTCGCGGGTAACGACTCGACCCGCGACAAAGTCATCCGCCGGGAGGTCTATCTGACTGAAGGGGATGTGTTCAACACCGAGCTTTTGAAGCTCTCCATTCGTCGCATCAATCAGCTCGGCTACTTCAAGCCGATCGAGGGGGCTCCCCAGCTCGGCCAGTCCCAGATGGCCGAGGACAAGATCGACGTCACCCTGAAGGTCGAGGAACAGAACCGGAACCAGTTCACTTTCGGCGGCGGCGTCTCGGGCCTTGAAGGGAAGTTCCTGAACGCGTCTTTCCAGACTTCAAACTTCCTCGGCCAGGGCGAGACGTTCCAGATTTCCGCCCAGACCGGCGCTCGCACCAAGAACTACCAGTTCGCGGTGACCGAGCCGTATCTGTTCGACCGTCCGATCACCGCAGGCATCGACCTCTACAAGCGCAAGATCATCTACCAGACCTATGCGTCGGCCAACGTCTTCGGCTATCAGGACGACCGCACCGGCATGTCGTTCACCACCGGCCTTCCGGTCGGGCGCTTTTCGCGCATGTTCCTGAACTACGCCTATGAAGTGGTGGAGATTTCTCAGGCCGCACTGGATCCAAACGACCCCCTCAATTTCAGCACCCCCACGATCTCCGACTCGTTTTTCATCGAAGACTTCGGCAAACGGCGGGAAAGCCGGCTCTCGCCATCGCTGGTCTACAACACGGTCGACAACCCCTTCACACCGCGTTCAGGCATGAAGCTGTCGGCCTCAGGACAGTTCACCGGCGGCCCTCTCGGCGGCACCCTCAACTATCTCCGGCCCGATCTCGAAGCCATCGTCTACATCCCCCACACCCGGAAGACATCGCTCGGCCTTCGCGCGCAGTTCGGCATGATCCGTCCGTTCTCCGCGACCTCGGTGATCGATCCCGTGACCGGCCGGTCGAGCCTGCCTTTCTATCTGCGCTTCTACATGGGCGGCGAACAACAGATCCGCGGCTACAACATCCGCGCGGTCGGCCCCCGCGAGCCCTCCAGCAGCGCTCTGGTGGGAGGCGACAAGTTCGCCCTCTTCAACGCCGAGTACTATTTCGACGTGGGCGGGCCCATCCGCGCCCTCCTCTTTTTCGACGCCGGCCAGTCGTATCTGCAGAATGAAAAGATCACGTTCCGCAGCGCGGTGATCTCCACCGGAGCCGAGCTTCGGTTTATCATGCCGGTGTTGAACGTACCGTTTCGATTGATCTATGCGTTCAACCCCAACGCCGACCCTCTCTTTGCGGAGAGGCGCGTGTTCCGTTTCGCTGTCGGCACCACTTTTTAAGGAGAACTGATGAAGAAGTTGTTTGTTTTTGCGGGGCCCCTGGCTCTGATTCTGGCCGCCGGGTCGTCGTTCGCTCAGACCCAGGGCCCCACCGGCAAACCCACGAAAATGGGAGTTGTCGATATGCAGCGGATCTCTCAGGAGAGTCTGCTGGGCAAGGGTTACGCGACCCGCATGGACCAGCTGGAGAGCGAAATCCGCTCCGAGCTCACCAAGCGTCAGACCCAGATCGCCCAGATCGATACCGCGATCAAGACCCTTCAGGACGATCTCCAGAAGCAGAGCGCCATTCTCTCCGCGGACGCGGTCGAGAAGAAGCAGCAGGAGATCGTGAAGAAGAACCGCGAGCGGCAGGCTCTTGCCGAGGACTCGCAGGCCGACATCCAGCGCATGCAGCAGGCGGCGCAGGGTAAGGCTCAGGAATACCAGGTTGAGTTCAACACCAAGATCCAGCCCATCCTCCAGGCGGTGGGCAAGGAGAAGGGCCTCGACTTCATTCTGGATCGAGCGACTATCGTTCTCATCAACACCGAGCTCGACATCACACGTGACGTGGTGGTGAAGGCCGACGACGCCGAGAAGGCCGCTCGTCCCGCCGCAGGTGCCGCACCCAAGCCGGCGTCTCCCGCCGCCACCACACCAGCGCCCGCCGCACCGGCTTCGCCCAAGCCCTCGCCCACGCCCAACAACTAGGCGCCGCCGTCTAAGGTCTCACCCAAGAGGCGGCTCGCCCGGAGCCGCCTCGTTTGATGGAAGGACTGTCATCTCCACGCGAATGCAGGAAATAAGCAGCGTCAGAGGCGAAATGGAGGTGGGCGGTCTCGCGAGGAGGCTACCCACGCGGTATCCGTTCGTCCTGGTCGACCGCATTACCCACTTCGACCCGCTGGCCGGGCTGAAGGCTCTGAAGACGGTGACCGGCGCCGAAGAGTTCTTCGAAGGCCACTTCCCGGGCGCGCCGGTGATGCCGGGAGTGCTGCTAATGGAGAGTCTGGCGCAAGCCGCGGGTATCTGGCTTCTCCAGTCCACGGATCCCACCCGGAGCGAGGTCCTGGTTGTCGGAATCGACAATGCCAAGTTTCGCCGGCCGGTCACGCCGGGAGACCGGCTGGATCTGGAGATCACCCTGATTCATCGACGCGGCGATCTTTTCCGGATGAAAGGTGAGATCCGTGTAGGTGATCAGCGAGTGGCCGAGGCGCGGCTGCTGCTTTCGGTATCGCACCTTCGGCCCCCCGAGGTCCACGAGACCGCCATCGTGGCGGAAGGCGCCAAGCTTGGTCCTGGTGTCACGGTCGGCCCTTATGCGGTGATTGG
>CAZFQH010000391.1:0-4437 GCA_964520805.1 uncultured Acidobacteriota bacterium
GGCATGAGCCGGATTCTCGTCGTCACATCTTCGGCGCCTTTCGTCCGCGGCGGCCATATGGTCATCGCGGAAGAAACCGTGGGCGCCTTGCGGCGGGCCGGGCACGAAGCGGAGATCTTCCAGACCCCGACCAATCGGTTCGGCCGCCAGTTCGACGCCTATGAAGCCACGCGCCTGACCGACGTCTCCGAAGGGGCCGACGGCCGCGCCATCGACCAGATCATCACCATGCGCTATCCCGCATACGCCCTGCGTCACCCGAGGCATGTGGTCTGGCTGACGCACACGATGCGCGAGTACTACGACCTGTGGGATCACGTGATGCGGGGTTTCGGCCGCAAGGGCCGGCTGAAGGAGAGCCTCCGGCGCTTCTTCGTGCACCGCCTCGATCGCCGGCTCCTCACTCAAAACGTCTCGAAGCTCTACACCATTTCGCAGACCGTCACCGACCGCCTTCAGCATTTCATCGGCGTGCCTTCGGTCGCTCTGCATCCGCCGGCCCCGGCGCGTGACTATCGATGTGAGGCGTATGAGCCCTACGTCTTCGCGGTCAGCCGCCTGCATCCTCTGAAGCGCATGGATCTGCTGATCGAGGCCATGGCGGTGATGAAGGATCGGTCTCTGAAGGCGGTGATCGCCGGCGAAGGCGAAGACGAATCGCGGTTGCGGTCTCTGATCCGCGAGAAGGGCCTTGAGGGTCGCGTGGAATTGGCGGGCTCTTTGTCGGAAGACGCCAAGCTCGATCATCTGGCCCGGTGCCGCGCCGTGTACTTCGCGCCCCGAAACGAGGACTACGGGTTTGTGACCTTGGAGGCGATGTCGAGCGGCAAGGCGGTGCTCACCGCCACCGACTCGGGCGGGCCCACCGAGCAGGTGGAGGACGGAGCGACCGGTTGGATTCTGAAGCCCGATGCCGCCTCTTTTGCGACCCGGCTGGACGAGATCGCGGGCGATGCGGCCCTGGCCGAACGCATGGGTGGGCAAGGCCTCGCCTACGCTGCCCTCCATACTTGGGACAAGGTGGCGCCACAACTTGTCCATACTGAACCTCCAAGCGGACTTGGAGCGCGAAGCCTCCCCTTGGGGAGCGCGAAGCCTGGCCTCGGGCCACAGGAGTCAATCTTCCGCTCAGGCTCCTCTGTCCTCTGAGCCTCTTCGCACCGTGAACCCCGCACGACGCTCCGTCCGAATTCTTTGGCCGGCCTTCGGCGTTTCCGCCACGCTCGTGTTGCTCGTTTGGTCGCTGATTGCCTACAGGCCCGATGACGCGGCGTATCGCGCGCTTGTTCAAGACGGCCAGGTCAGCGTTTTGGCGCTTGAGGACCACTGGGTATTTCAGCCGAGCGGTTCAGCCACGGAGCCTCTGCACTTAAGTGGATTCCCGCTTTCGCGGGAACGACGGTGTTCGATACGCTTCCGAAGGCTCCCTCATCGCCCGTCTACTTACACCCGGAGCAAGAGGCCGAGTCCCGATTGCTTGTCGACCATTCTTCGCCGGCCTGCTTCCCGAAGATCGACAGCGCGACGCGATTGCGAGTGCTCTGGGGATTTCGAAACAGGATGACTTTGGTTTGCTCGCGCAGATTGGTGGTGACGTTGCCGGTGCCCTGTCTTTGGTGCTCGAGGGCGAGACGCCTCGGATCGACTCGAATCTGGAAACGAAGCCACTCGACGAAGACGGACTCCTTCAGGTGCTGGACGATCTTCCGAAGCGCCCCCTCCTTGCCGGCCGCGAAGGGTTGCGGCTTTCGCTCGCCGGCGCGCAATCCAAGCTGCCGGTTGTGCTTGTGGAGGGCAAGGTTGCCCTGCCCGCGCCGGGTCAGGCGACCACGCACATCCTGAAACCGCCGATAGCCCGCTTCCAAGGAACGACGGAAAACGAGGCGTTCGTGATGACGCTTGCTGCAACG
The DNA here is from genome assembly GCA_964520805.1 of uncultured Acidobacteriota bacterium. Classification (GTDB taxonomy): domain Bacteria; phylum Acidobacteriota; class Vicinamibacteria; order Fen-336; family JAGNNV01; genus JAGNNV01. The sequence continues at coordinate 1,911 of CAZFQH010000391.1, forward strand.
ATCGGGCTCATGGTGGCTCCGGTGGAAGGCCGCAAAGTTGCGGGTCGTCCCTACTTGCTGATCACGCGCTTCGACCGACGATTCGATGAAAACGGCCAGGCGCAGCGCCTTCACCAGGAAGACTTCTGCCAAGCCCTCGGAATTCCACCCGAACGGAAGTACGCGTCAGAAGGCGGGCCCACACTCAAAACGAGCTTCGAGTTGCTCCGGAATGCAGTGACTCAACCGGCAGGCGCTGTGCTTGGCCTGCTTGACGCGGTCATCTTCAACATCATCGTGGGGAACGCGGATGCCCACGGAAAGAACTTTAGCCTGCTCTATCGCAACGACACGACTTCTCTAGCTCCGCTTTATGACCTGCTCTCAACCGTCGCCTATCCGGAGCTGTCGAGCAATTTCGCCATGAAGATTGGAAAGAGAGCCAGGCTCGATGAGATCGGCCCCCTAACGTGGACAGATTTTGCGAAAGAGGCGGGCCTATCCGCCCCGTTCGTGCGCAGAAGGGTGGAAGAACTCGCCGACGCGGTCATGACGAACGCTCCCGCGGTTGTGACCCACAGCGCGGTCGTTCGTGCTCGCCGGAGAATCCCTGAGGACGTACGCCTCGTCGATCGTCAAGCGCGCGGAGCACATCACGCGAACCATCAAGTGATGCCCCGGAGCGCGTCGCTTGCTCGCGCGGTGTCATCGGTCACGCGACGCTCTACATCTTGTTCGCGCATGCTTGCAGACCCGCTCAGTGTCCGACGGGACTACTTGAACCCTTCGGAGCGCTCGCAGAAGGGCTTGGTCACGGCCACGCTACCGTCGTGGGCGAACTCGATCCGTGACCCCTTTCCGTACCATGCTTCGATCAGACGAGTGACCTCGACCGGAGAGCGCTTTCTCAGATCGGTCCACGGATCGGGTGGCGGTGTCTTGAGGGCCTCGCCCGCGAAACTGGAGCTGCTTCCGGGCGGCACCAAACCGAGGCTTGCGAAGCGGCTCCGCGTGTCGCCCGCCTGCGCTCCCGCGGCGTAGATGGTTTCCATGGCCTGAGAGATCACATCGTCGATCCGGCCCACGCGGCCGCTCGGCGAGAAGACGCCGTCGGTGGTCACTCCCATCGTCAACGGGGGATTGAAACCGGCGGCAGAGATGATGTGGCATAGGCCCACCCCGTGACCGATCTCGTGGGAGACGGTGGGGCCGGTGGTGCTGGAGTTCACCTGCACGTAGACGCCCGCCTTGAAGTTGCCACGGGAATACGAAGTCGCACAGCCGACGCAGGACGTACACCGGCATTGTTGGCGGACCTCTTCATCGGTGCCCTGGCGAATGAAGATGGTGTCGAGCCCGGGGTTGAAGACCCCCGGACCAGGGTCGACGACGGACTGCACGAAGGCGTTCACCTGGCCAGTGGTCATGTGCTCGATCTGGGCCGCGGTGTCGGCGGCGGCCTGAAGGTGTCCGCTCGACAGCCCGGTCGCGGTTTGAATCCTTACCGAGGTGCCCCATTGCCAGCCCTCCAGCACCGTGCTGCGACAGCCCACGTTGCCCGCCACCGCCATCGGTCCGCTGCCCATGAGCACCGCGTCGATGATCTCGCGCGGATCGTACGAACCCAGGACGGCTTCAGCCGAGGCAGGGGATTTCCCGGCCGCACCTTGCGCGTAGGCCCGCGCGTACAACACGCCGATGGGCAACGGACGGACGGTCAGTGTGGTTTGCGTGGCCGCAGGGCTGAGGGTGGCGACGTCACTTTGGCCGGAGGATCGGCCGATTTCCACCACCCAGTTCGTGACGCCCGTGGTGCTGCCGCTCAGCGTGAAGGTCACGGAGTTCCCGTTTCGCAAATCGGGAACGGTGTTGGCGGTGAGGACCGGGGCGGCGGGAAGACTGGGCGCGGTCGGTGCTGCGGGTCCGCTGCGGCCGCCACCGCAGTTTGAGGCGAGAAGCCCCGCGAGGGCGACTGCGATCAAGCGAAGCGGCGCTCGTCCGACTTTCTGAGTGACGGGCGAACCCGACGCGTTCTCGTAGGCCAAGGCAACCCCCCCAAAGGATGTGCGTGGGCAAGCATAGAAGAGAACCTGGAACGGTAAACTAAATGCTCCCTTAAGGAGACGAGATGGCCAAGACCGAGACCGCCACGAGTGCGAAGACCACGGATGAGGGTCGCGAACTGAAGCCCTACACCACGATTTCCGGCCGCCCTATCGAGCCCCTCTACCGGCCCGAGGACGTCCAGGGCGTCGACTACGACCGCGACCTGGGCGACCCGGGCAGCTATCCCTTCACGCGCGGTGTCCACAAAACCGCCTATCGCGGCAAGACCTGGACGATGCGCCAGTTCGCCGGGTTCGGTTCGGCGGCCCAGACCAACCAGCGCTTCAAGTACCTTCTCGCGAATGGCTCGATGGGCCTCTCCGTGGCCTTCGATCTGCCCACCCTGATGGGACGCGACCCCGATCACGAGCTGTCGCTCGGCGAAGTCGGGAAGTGCGGCGTCGCGGTGACGTCGCTCGAGGACATGGAGACGCTCTTCGAC
>CAZFQH010000392.1:0-1409 GCA_964520805.1 uncultured Acidobacteriota bacterium
CCAATGGTACTGCCAGGGCAACCTGGTGGGAGAGTAGGACGTTGCCGGGATTTTTTCTTCTTAGTTTCAAGTTCGCCCCCCTCACCAGGGGGATCAAAGAGGCCCCGCTTCCCCACATACGAATTCTCTCGAGAATCGTGACGGGAGACCCGGGGCCTTTCGTTTTTTAGGTCGAGTCCTGCGACCCCCAAAAGGCTCCTGTAGCGCGGGGTCTAGAATCTCAATATCCATCAGTCTTCTGGAGGCCAACACCCCGATGTCCGGTCATTCGAAATGGCACACGATCAAACACAAGAAAGGCGCCCTTGACGCGAAGAGAGGGAAGGTCTTCACTAAGCTGATCCGCGAGATGACTATCGCAGCACGGATCGGCGGGGGCGATCCTGTCACAAATCCTCGGCTTCGGACGGTCGTTGACAAAGCAAAAGCCGCCAACATGCCGGCCGACAACGTCAAGCGAGCCATCCAGAAGGGCACCGGCGACCTAGAAGGCGTGAACTACGAAGACTTCACGATGGAAGGCTATGGCCCGGGCGGTGTCGCCGTCCTCGTTGAGGGGACCACCGACAACCGCAACCGCGCAGTTTCAGAAATCCGCCATATCTTTAGTAAGCACAACGGAAACATGGGGACCGCAGGCTGCGTCTCTTATCTGTTCCATCAAAAGGGCTACATTGCGATCGCGGCTGATAAGACCACCGAGGACAAGCTGATGGAGATCGCCCTGGAAGCAGGTGCGGACGACATTCAGGCCTCGCCCGAGGGCTTCGAGATCTACACCACACCGCACGCTCACGAAGCCGTTCTGAAAGCCGTGAAAGACGCAGGCATCGAGCCTGATGACTCCGAGATCGGAAAATACGCGGAGAACCTGATCGCGCTGGACGGCGGGAAGGCCTCCCAGATGGTCAAGCTGATCGATGCGATGGAAGACAGTGATGACGTCAGCAACGTCTGGACGAACTTCGATACTTCCAGCGCGCCCGACTCCTAGGATCTAGGCTCTGATCGTCCTCGGTATCGACCCGGGTCTTGTCGCGACCGGCTATGGTGTCATCGATCTGGGCCCGCGGCGAAAGTATCGCGTCATCGATTTCGGGGCGGTTCGTCCGTCTACGAAGGCACCTCTCGAAACCCGCCTCCTCACCATCTTTCGCGGCCTTTCCGAGGTCATCGAGAAGCACGCCCCCGAACGAGTCGCGGTTGAAGGCATCTATCAGGCGAAAAACGTGCGCAGCGCCCTGACCCTGGGCCATGCCCGCGGGGCCGTCCTGCTCGCGGCCGCGGTCGCCAACCTTCCCCTCGCCGCTTTCGCCCCGTCCACCGTGAAAGCCCATGTGAGCGGCTACGGCCTGGCCAACAAACAGCAGGTCTCCTGGATGGCCTCGAGACTCCTCAATCTTCCCGGC
>CAZFQH010000392.1:1419-1696 GCA_964520805.1 uncultured Acidobacteriota bacterium
GGACGCGCTGGCTCTCGCGATATGTGGCGCAGACCTCATGCCCGACGACAAGGAGCTCCCGAGACCATGATCGGATTTCTCCGCGGAGTGCTCCTGCAGAAAAGCCCGCAGGAGATCCTCCTTGATGTGGGCGGTGTGGGCTACCGCGTGCTGGTCCCAATCTCAACGTTCTGTCATCTTGGGGAGAAAGGGGCGCAAGCCCAGCTCCAGGTTCACACCCACGTCCGTGAGGACCAGCTCGTCCTTTACGGCTTCGGCACGACCACCGAACTACAGC
>CAZFQH010000392.1:1706-4423 GCA_964520805.1 uncultured Acidobacteriota bacterium
ACAGCTCTTCGAGAAACTCATCGCGGTCAGCGGCGTCGGCCCCAAAGTAGCACTAGGCGTTCTATCGGGAATCGAAGCCGAGGATCTCGTCCATGCGATTCGTGCGAACGACGTCGCACGCTTGACCCGCGTGCCGGGTGTGGGCAAAAAAACCGCCGAGCGCCTCATCCTTGAGCTGAAAGACAAGCTGGCCTCCTTCCACACCGAAAGTGCGGCCCCCCAGACTTCCTCCCCAAACCGTGCGGACCTGTTGTCAGCCCTGGCCAACCTCGGCTACTCCGCGGCCGAGGCCGATCGTGCGGCGTCAGAAGTTCTGAAGGTCCAGCCCGATGCTGCGCTCGGTGACCTTCTTCGCGATGCCCTCCGCGTCATCTCCCGCCGGTAGAGTTTCGACATGCCGGCCGACGACCCGAGACTGATATCCAGAGCCCGCCTTGAGGATGACGTTCGCTTCGACCAGTCTCTGCGTCCACTCCGGCTCGCCGACTACATTGGACAGCGCAACGTCGTCGAGAATCTGAGCGTATCCATTCAAGCTGCGAAAAACCGGGGCGAAGCCCTGGATCACATCCTGCTTTTCGGACCGCCGGGGGTAGGAAAGACCTCCCTCGCGTACGTGGTCGCCCATGAACTGGGCGTACCCATCAAGACGACCTCGGGTCCCGTAGTAGAACGCGCGGGCGATCTGGCCGCTCTGCTCACCGCCCTTGACGACCGCGAGATCCTCTTCATCGACGAGATCCATCGCCTCGACGCCAAGGTTGAGGAGATCCTCTATCCCGCACTCGAGGACTTCAGTCTCGACCTGATGATCGGCACCGGACCCGGTGCCCGCTCCATGCGCGTCCCCCTGAAGCCATTCACCCTGATCTCCGCCACCACCCGAGCCGGGCTTTTGACCGCGCCGCTGCGTAGTCGCTTCGGCATCGTCCTCCGCCTCGATCTCTACAGTGCCTCCGACCTGCAGATCATCGTGACGCGCTCCGCCCGGCTCCTAGGTGTCCCTCTCGATGAGGCTGGCGCCGATCAAATCGCCCGCCGAAGCCGGGGGACTCCACGAATCGCCAATCGACTGCTCCGCCGCGTTCGCGATTTCGCCCAGGTCAGGGCGCAGGGGCACATCACCGCCACCGTGGCCGACGATGCCCTGAAACTGCTGGCCGTGGACGACTTCGGCTTCGATGAGATCGACCGCAACCTCCTGCTCGCCATCATTGACAAATTTGGGGGAGGTCCCGTCGGTCTTGGGACTCTGGCCGCCTCCATTGGCGAAGACCCCGAGGCCATCGAGGACATCTACGAGCCCTATCTTCTTCAGATCGGCTTCATCGACCGGACACCTCGAGGGCGTGTTGCCACCCAGAGGGCGTACCAACACTTCAGGCGCGACCGGCCTGCCGCCGACCGACCCCAAAAGAAACTCTTCTGAAGACCCGCGACTTCGACTTCGAGCTGCCGTCCGGCCTCATCGCGCAGACGCCCCCACCGACCCGAGGCGCATCACGACTGCTGACGTTGGACCGCCGGACCGGGACCCTCGGCCATCGCCAATTCGCGTCCCTCCCCGAGCTTCTGAAGCCTGACGATCTCCTCATCGTCAATCGAAGTCGCGTCGTGCCGGCCCGCCTCCTAGGACACACCCGAGGCGGCGGCCAGGCGGAAGTTCTCTACCTCTTCCCCGAGCCGGGTCGCCCCAACCACTTCCGCGCCCTGGTTCGCCCAGGTCGGCGCCTCAAGGTGGACGCGGTCGTTGACTTCGACCAGAACCAAAGATGCCGCGTTCTCGAGGTTCATCCTGATGGAACCCGAACGATGGCCTTCGAAAGCGCCACCGACATTCTCGAACTCCTGCTGAAACTCGGGCGCCTGCCCCTTCCTCCCTACATCGACCGATCCGACACCCCTCTTGACCGCGATCGCTATCAAACGATCTATGCGAAGGAATCCGGAAGCGTCGCCGCACCAACCGCCGGACTGCACTTTACCCAGGACATCCTCGACCGTCTGCGCGCCCAAGGTGTCCGCGTGCATGATGTGGTTCTACATGTGGGCCCGGGGACCTTTGCCAGAGTGGACGCTGAGGACATTGACGATCACCGCGTCTTGCCCGAGGCCTACTTCGTTCCCACAGATACTGCCGAGGCCTACGCCCACGCCCGGGCCAAGGGACACCGAGTCATCGCCGTGGGAACAACTACAGTACGCACGCTGGAGACCGCGGTTCAAAACGGCAGTCTCACCTCCGGCCCGGGCACGACCGACCTCGTGATTCGGCCCGGCCACACCTTCCAGGCCATAGACGCCCTGGTGACGAACTTCCACCTGCCGAGATCCTCCCTCCTATTTCTGGTCGCCGCGTTCGCCGGATGGCCCAATATCCAAAAGGCCTACGCCACTGCGATTCGAGAGCACTATCGCTTCTACAGTTATGGCGATGCGATGTTCATCGACTAAGCCCAGCGCTCCGAAGGCTTAAACTCCCTAGACCGATCATGAGAGCCACCAACGACCGACTGTCAAGAGTCCTTACCGTTTGCGCCGTTCTCACCATGCTCGCCCCTTTGGCCTGCAAGAAGCTAAGCGAGGTCGATGTTCCCGCAACCAACCCAAACCCACCGGTCGGTGTGATTCCCTCTCCCCAGCCCACGGGAACGGTGATCATCGGCCTCCCCAATCCCTCACCCAGCCCCTCCGCCACCGGCACGCCCCCCATAACG
>CAZFQH010000393.1:0-4417 GCA_964520805.1 uncultured Acidobacteriota bacterium
GCGCCGACGGCGATGACCGTGCTGATCCTCGGCGAGACCGGCGTGGGCAAGGAGTACGTCGCCCGCATCATTCACGACTCCGGTCCAACGGCTCGCGGACCCTTTGTCGCCATCAACTGTGCGGCCATTCCCTCGGAGTTGCTCGAGGCCGAGCTCTTCGGCGTGAAGGCCAGGGTCGCCACCGGCGTCGATGCACGCACCGGCCTTCTGACCCGCGCCCAGGGCGGCTGTGTCTTCCTCGACGAAATCGGCGACATGCCGGCCACCCTTCAGGCGAAGTTGTTGCGCGCCCTTCAGGAACGCGAGGTCATGCCGATCGGCGGCCATCAACCTGAACCCATCCATGTGCGGGTGCTGTCGTCAACCAACAAGGACCTCAGCACGATGGTCCGGGGAAACCACTTCCGACCCGACCTCTACTATCGGCTTCGCGGCCTGGAGTTCGTGCTGCCTCCCCTGCGGAACCGACTGGAAGACATCGCCCTGCTGGCCCTCGCGTTCGCGCACCGGGCCGCTGAATCCCACCGCAAGGACGTAGCGGGCATCTCCCGACGCGCCCTCGATCTGCTCGAGGCGCATGATGGGCCGGGCAATGTGCGCGAGCTGCGAAGCGAAATCGAGCGCGCCGTCTTGCTTTGTCCCGACGGCGGTACGCTGTCGAGCCGCTACTTCGAGTCGCTGCGGCGGCCTTTTCCGAAGCGTGAAACGGAGTCTCCGGTGAGCATCACTCCTCCCGCGCCGCCGACGCCACCTCACCCACCGGCCGACAGGCCGGCTTCAACCGGAGGGACGCCGAGGGGGGGAATCACCGGCCCCACGCTGGCCGCACAGGTCGACGAGGTCGAGCACCACGCAATCACGGTGGCACTCACGGCGGCCGGCGGCAACCGCACGCTGGCGGCCCAGCGTCTCGGCATCACCCGCAACGGCCTGGCGCTCAAACTCAAGCGGCTTGGCATCACCAACGGATTCCACAAAGCCGACTGACCGGTCGGACCGAGTATCTGCCGGGCTCCGGGATTTTCAGGCGGTCCTGAAAGTACCGCAGAGACGGGTCCACGGCTTCATCCGAGACTTGGCTTCGACCGCGAACCAGGGCTTGGAGTCCAGAAGCACGAGGAAGTCCACTTCGCGGCCGTCGCGATCACGCAGGTAGGTGACTTCCGCAGAGTAACCTTCGCAGTCTTCAAAGGCGTGACACATCTGGAGAAGGTGCGAGGCCACGGCGCAAGAACAATGACTTGAACTCCAACCATGGCGAGATCGGCGGGGCTAAACTTCCCGCCGGGGGGCGAGTCACCATTGAGCAGGTGGGGCGAATCGGATCGCGGATCGGAACGAGACTGACCATCCAGGGGCACGGAGTCCGCTGGCGTATTCGAAGACGATGACGAAACCGCGGCCGCGCGGCCCGTCGAGTTTGAGGCGGGATTCAAGGTCGCCGGCCGGTTCACGATCCTCTCCGTCCTCGGACGTGGCGGCTACGCCGTCGTCTACGCCGTCACCGACGAGACGACGGGCGGCCCCGTGGCACTCAAGATCCTCCGCGCCGATCGCCTGAACCCCACCGCGCTGAAGCGCCTCAGTCGCGAAGCCGATACCGCGCGCGCATTCCAGCATGACCGGCTGGTGCGCGTCCTCGACTTCGGCAGGTTTGGCGACAACGCGTTCCTCGCCATGGAACTTATCCTGGGCCAGACCCTTCGGGGCCGCATGCGCAAGGGTGCGCTGACGGTTGAGGAGGCGGTCGGCATCACGAGAGACGTCCTGGAGGGTCTCGCAGCTCTTCATCGGCACGGGATCGCGCATCGCGACGTCAAGCCCAGCAACATCCTTCTCGATCGAGAGGGACGTGCCAAGCTGGCCGACTTCGGCCTCGTCACCAAGTGGGCCGACGAACAACCACGCGCCACCCAGAGCCAGGCCATCGTCGGCACGCTCGAGTACGTTTCTCCTGAGCAGGCACTCGGCGAGGAGTTGGACGGTCGCAGCGACCTGTATGCGCTCGGCGTCGTCCTCTACGAATTGCTGTCGGGCAACGCACTCCATGGGGCGCGATCCTCGCTCGGCACGCTGGTCGCGCACCTGACGAAGCCGGCGCCGGACGTGCGCGCGTCGCGGGATAGCGTGCCCGAGTGGCTCGCCACCATCACCGCGCGCCTGCTTGAGAAGGATCGCGCTCACCGCTATCCCACCGCCGAGGCCGTGCTCGCCGACATCTGCTCGCGAAGTGCCGCTCGACCAGCCGGCAACCCGGTGGCACGCAGGAGATTCCCCATCGCCGCGACCCTCGCCGCTACCCTGGTCGCCGCGATGGCTCTCGGCGCAGTGACCTGGCGCTTCTCGCCGAGCACCGCGGAGACCGTCCCCACCCCATTCCTCTGCACCGCCGATGTCAAAGGCGGGATGCTGCGCGGACTCGACGAGGACGGCCGGGTCCTCTGGCGGCGAGACCTCGGCACGCCGCTGGACGAAAGGGCGTTCACCGCAGACGCCCTCACGAGAAATCCGAAGCTCCTGGTGACTGACATCGACGGGGATGGAAGCTGGGAGGCGCTTCTAACCGCCTCGGTCGAAGCCGGCGGACTCCCGATGCTCCTTGCCTTCAACTCCGATGGGAGCGAACGGTTCCGGAAGCAGGCGGGGCGTACGGTGAAGTACGGGGACGAGGAATACGAAGGATTCAACGCCAACTCTATTTACTCACTGATTGACCACCAGGGGAAAAGGCGGCTCTTCCTGCTGGGCACACACCGACAGTGGTTCCCCTCGGTGCTCGAGGAACTCGATTCTCAGGGCCGAGTCCTGGCCGAATACTTCGCGAGCGGCGCTCACACCACGCTTCGCCGGCTACCCGTTCTGGGGCGGGACATCCTCGCGCTCGGGGGCTATCACAACGAGACTCGCGGCGGAAGCATGACGCTGCTCGATCTCGGGGACATCACGGGACGGGCTCCTGGAGCGGATCGGAGGTACGTGTGCAGCACGTGCCTCCAGCGGGATCCCCTGGGGATCGTCGTTGTTCCTCGATCGGACGTTCTGGCCGCCGCGGGCGGGACCGAAGCGGCGGCTAACGTCGAGCAAATCACCGTGGTTGACCGGGGCGTCCTTGACTTCCTGTCCCGCCACGGTGGATTCAAGGACCCTCGTGGTTACGACGTGGAAGTGACGGTGAGCTACAACTTCGCGCCGGACCTCTCACGCCTCCTCGACGTCAGGCCGAGCGAGAGCCTGAAGACATTACACAACGACCTCTTCAAAAACGGCCGGATCGACCACCCCTACGGTGCGGCGGACATCGCTGCCCTTGGGCGTGCCGTCAAATGGGATGGTCGCCGCTGGGCGCCGATCGCCGACCGCTGACGCCTCCCTCACCACGGTGCCGCTGTCGCCATTTTACTTGGCGCCAAAGTGCCAACCAGAAGGGCGTTAATGCAAAGTAACTTAGCGTCGCGGCGGTAAAGATCAAGGCAACGCTTCCCCATCAACTCTAAAGACCCACCGGGCGGCCACAAGGGCCGCGCCTACCCTCGGATTCGCGAGGTCGCCGCTCCACTGGGCAAAGCCAGGTGGGTTCCCGGCCGCCGGAATGGTACTCGGGGGTGGCGGACTCGTAGGGGCAACCCCCAGAAACTCGTCCGCTGTCCGCTGTTGGGGGGGGCGCCGCCCTTGTGGTTGCCCTCGCGGCTGGCGCGCCATCGGTTACCGGGCGGCCACCCTTCGGCAAGCTCAGGGCACCGCAAGGGCCGCCCCTACTTTCGGATTCGCGATCTCTCCGCTCCCCCTGCCCTCGGATTCGCAAGATGCCGAGGCAGCGTAGCGACGGAAGCGACAAAGCTTGACCCAAAAGAGCACCGAAGGGGGTGCCCTACCTTCCGGTGCGAAAGCCTTGGTAGACGCCTGCCATCGCGAAGGCCGCCGGTTTGTCTTGAACCGTAAACTAACGGTCGCGGAAAGGCGGATCGGAGACGCCCTCCCACAACCACACGCAGGATCCGCGGATCGATGACCCAGCCCGCGCCGCGCTCAGCGCGCTGGCGAGAAGATCCGATTGCAGAATCACGTTCGCTTCGCTGGTGTTTTCGCGCCACGGCTCGCCCGCCGCGGTGTCAACCGCCGGATAGCCGACCTCGGTCCAGGCGACAGGGCGGCGAACGCGAGAAGAGGCCGCGTCGCAGCGGGTGACGAAAGTCCCCCATCCCGCCTCAACCTCCGCCATCACGGGAGGAACGTTATGCGAGACCTGCGGATACGCGGACACGCCGATCACATCCAGAGCGTCCCAGAAGGGCAGGCGATCGAACGTGTCGTGGTGCGCGGAATAGACCAGCCGGCCCGGGAAGACCGACCGAACGTCGCGGATGAGCGCCCGCCACAACGACTCCGCTCCGAGGACGGTGCGATCGAGTTCGCTGAC
>CAZFQH010000394.1:0-4402 GCA_964520805.1 uncultured Acidobacteriota bacterium
CTCTCGATCGCGCGACGGGCGCGCTCGTACGCGTCTTTGGCCTGAACGAACATCTGCGTGGCCGTCGTGAACTCGCGATCCTTCAGGTTCTGATTCGCGGTGACCGCGAGTTTTTCGGCCTCGGCGTAGGCCTCGTCGGCTGAAGCGCCTGCCTTGGCATTCGCCGCGGCCTTGGCACGTTCCATCTCGGCGCGGGCGGCGGTGGAGCGGGCGGCGAAGTTCGCGTTCAACCCGGCCGACAACTCGGCGACGACGGGGTTTTTCGGATCGCGAGCCATGACCCGTTCGAGGGCGGCCGTCGCTTGGGCGGCATCGCCGCGCGCGACCGCGTCGCGAGCCGCGGCCACCGAGGTCTCGATCTCACGCAGGGCACTTTGGGCCTGTTCCCGAATCGCGAGGGCCTCTGGATTGTTGGCGTCAAGGCCGAGCGTGCGGTTCGTCTGCTCGATGGCTCGCTTGTAGTCCTTGTCATCGAGAACGCGGCGCGCGAGGTCCAACTGAGTCTCCACCAGACTCGCCGTGATGGCCTTCAGAGCGCCACCATCGTCGCCCCCCGGCTGCCGGTTCATCACCGCGTAGGCCAGAAGGACGACGATCAGCAGAGCGGCGAGGCCCCCAACCACCATGATCGGGGTGCTGAGACGGGGAGGGGGAGGAGGAGGAATCGAGGCCGACGCCGATCGAGCGTCGCCGCCCTTCCCTGGAGGCTTGGAACCCGGACGGGCCTGGCGGCCGGTGGTGTAAGGCGCCGAGGAGACGCCCGCCGATGGGGGCACGGATCCGGAACCGGAGCTGGAACCGGGACTAGAACGGCCATAGCTGCGAAACGGAGCGGGGGCCTTTTGTGTGCCGGTGGCACTGGCAACTGCAGGAGACTGCGAAATGGCGGTTGCGTCTGCGCTGCCAGCCTCGGCGGGCTCGGCCGGGCTCTCTTCGAACTCGACGACTTCGGGCTCTTCGCCGTAGCGAAAAGCCCGAATGGCATCGCGCAACGCTGCGGCGTTCTTAAAGCGTCCATCCACCTGCTTCGACAGTGCGGTTTCGACGATGGTGACAATGGCGTCAGGCAGCCGCGGGTCCCACTGCTTCGGGGGGGCAGGGTCGCGATGCACGACCTGATAAAGGGTGGCGTGAACGGATTCCGCATCGAAGGGCTTGTGGTTGGTTAGAAGTTCATAAAAGACCCCGCCGGCGGAGAACACGTCTGAACGGGCGTCTACGCGTTCACCCATCACCTGTTCCGGTGACATGTAGTTGGGCGTGCCCATGACCACACCGGTTTTGGTGAGCTCTGAGCTGCCGAGGCGAGCCAGACCGAAGTCGAGGATCTTCACCTGCCCATTTGGCTGGACGTGGATATTTCCGGGTTTGAGGTCGCGGTGAATGACCTCGCGACCATGGGCGTAGGCCAGACCGTCGGCCATCTGCTCCATGATGTCGAGCTTCTGATCGAAAGTGAGGGTGCCCGCGACGATGAGTTCCTTGAGGTCTTTGCCCTCAAGCAACTCCATCGCCATGTACAACTCGTTATCCGCCTGACCGAAGTCGAAGACGGTAATGATGTTTGGATGGTTCAGCTGGGCGGCGGCGCGGGCCTCGCGCAGAAAGCGCTCTTTGTTCTCGTTGTCGGAACCAAGCGCCGCCGAAATGGTCTTGATCGCGACCGTTCGTCCGAGGACCGGGTCTTGCGCACGCCAAACGACACCCATCGCCCCGGATCCGAGGTGGCTGATCGCTTCGTATTTACCAAACGTTTTCTTTGCGGTTTCGCTCAAGGCTCCCTCGACGATTTTGCGAGCATAGCATCGGGATACGACTCCAAAAGGCCCATTTTTAAGCGCCTATGTGGAAACTTCAACAAGGCGGAAGTCGCATGGTAACGGTCGGCGGCTCGAAGAGCAGAGTCCGGGTGATTTTCGCGATGAGGGCATCGCTGTCCGAGGTTTTTTCAATGCCTCGAGTCAGCACGACCAAAACACTGGGCTTGCTTCCATAGATGATTCCGGCATCGTGATGCACCCTGGTGATGGTGCCGGTCTTGTGCGCGACTTTTGTGCCGGGTGGCAGGCCTTGCGGAATGCCGTCACGGAATTTCTGGGCGGCCATCACCTCGATCATGCGCTCACTGGCACTCTTCGAGACCGCTTTCCCTCGGGCGATGGCATCCAGGATCACGAAGAGGCCGCGCGCCGAGGTCTCATTGATGATGCCCCGGTCGAACGCCTTCTGATCTTCAACACCGCGACGCACTTCGAGCCCGTGAGCACCGAGCAATTCGACCGTGTCGCGAACATTCTTCACTCCCAGCCGGTCGATGAGCAGGTTTGTCGCGAAGTTCGACGACACCGTGATCATCTGGAAGTTGAGGGCTTCGAGAGTCATGGTTTTGCCGATGTTCTGGTAGACGGTGTCGTCCGAATCCTGGCCAAAGTCCATGGAGTAAGGCGACCCGTCGACGACACTTTTGAACTCGTTGCGAATCTCGATCTGGTCGGAGAGTTTCAGCCCCTTCAAAGACTCCTGCCTGAAGAGTTCGACCATGACCGGCACTTTCATGGTGCTCGCCGCATGGAAGGGCCGATCCGCCTCGTGCATCCACTCTTCGTTTCCGTCGAGACTGCGATAGGCCACCGAGACCTCGGCGCCGCTCTCTTCGATGATTTTCGCGGCGGCCCGCCTTCGTGCCGAAAAATCCGAGGCCATAGGCGAGGGCGGTGGAACCGGGGCCGACGGGGCCTGCGAAACGGTCGCGCCAAGGATCATGACTAGGCCTGTGGCAAGGATGTTCATGGAGAACCTCTGTTTCCCTTAAATACCGCCCGCCCCGATCCTAACCTTGAGCCGGAAAAGACTCGCGGTCCACTCGCCCTCGGGGCGCTGATAGACGGCCACGCGCTCCGCGACCGCCCCCAAAAGACTCGAAGGAAAATCGAGGCTCTCGTTTCGCGGTCCCAGGATTGCCACGACCTTCGTAGTCGCTGCTTGCGCGACCATGCTCGCACGATTGGCCGGCAAACCCAGATCGCTTTCGACCAGGCGGATACGTGGGTCGTGGGCCAGAAGAACGGCGAGACTGGTAGGGACGGTGCGGGTTCCTCCCGTGTCGACATAGGCGGTGATTGCCCCTTGAGCGGCCTCGTCGCGCAGCCGTTGGGCAAGTTCGTGGATTCCGTATCCGGCCGGCCACCCGGTAACGAGTTGTCGGCGATCGTCCTCTGGAAAGGGAGCATCGGAGGGATCACTCAGCAGATAGCGATCGAAAACAAGACCTTGAAACGCAACCCCCAGGGTCAGACTCAGAGCGACCGCCCGCCCCGCCCCGCCGGAGAACCGGCCGGCGAAACGGTCGATGCCGCCCGATATGAGGATCAGCATCGGAGGCAGAACCGGCAGAATGTATCGAGCGGACCAGGGCTGGGAGACAAGAGCAAAGAAGACGAAGGGAACGACCACCGCGCCCCCAAGCCATAAGGCACGACCGTCGCGCAACAAGATCGCGGACAGGAGGGCGGCGATCACCGCCGTCAAGCTGAAATATGAAAGCACCCATCCGCGCATGTCGCGCAGGGTGGAAACCAGAATGGGGCCTGAAGCCAACGGGTCCTGAACATGTTGCGCCGCGATCTCCCCGCTGTTCGAGTAGAAGACCCACAGAATCGGCGAAGCGCAGACCAACCCCAGAAGGGCCACGGGCGCGGCCGCGCGCAAGGCGGCGCGGCGGTCGCGGGCGAGGGCAAGAAGGCCTAAGGGCACCGCACCGAAGAACAGCAGGGCTGAGACCTTCGCGGCGATCGCGAGAATGATCATCAGCGCGAGCAGGATCCGCCAGGAACGGACCGATGGCCGCTCGGCCAGTCCCCAGGTCGCGAACATCACGCCGGCCACGCTCGCGCTCAGAAAGACGTCGGAAAGAGCCAGGCGATCGTAGACAAGAGCGAAGGGACTCGCGATGTAGAGCAGCCCGGCCAGAAGTCCTGCGACATTTCCGAACATGCAACGCGACAGGAGGTACGTGAAGACCAGAGTGAGGGCGCCCGCCACGGCGGCCAGGAAACGAGCGGCCCACAACCGATCCTCGAAGGGAAGAGCGAGTCCGTAGACCGCCACCGCCAGAAGCCTTCCCGCACCCACGGGTCGAAGGATGCGTCCCTCCTCGTAGAGCCTTTCCGCCCACTGAATGTGCACGGCCTCATCAAGAAAGATGGGCAGAACATGCAGACTCCCTACCCGGGTTACGAGATAGAGGATCAGAAGCAGGCCGATCGCCCTTCCCGGCGATCGGCCCTCGCGCCGAGACAACAAGTCAGGCGCATTCGGCACAGGTGGGGCGCTTACTTCTTCTTGGGCGCGGGGGTTGGAGTAGGCGCCGGGAGCGTGCCGGGGGGAAGGGGCTTGCGCGGGA
>CAZFQH010000395.1:0-2168 GCA_964520805.1 uncultured Acidobacteriota bacterium
CGATGCCGCGGGCGACCCCGTCGATGACCACCAGTTCCAGCATCTCGTGACGCGAATAGGCCTTCACGGTTCCTGCCGCGATCTGTCGCTCCAGGGCCTGGTAGGCGCCGATCAGAAGCTGCTGCCCGGTCTGGCCGCGCGCGTAGAACGTGCGCGATACCTGGGAACCGCCGAAGGAGCGGTTTGAGAGGAGACCGCCGTACTCGCGGGCGAAGGGCACGCCCTGGGCCACGCACTGGTCGATGATCTTGACCGAAATCTCGGCCAGGCGATGGACGTTCGATTCGCGGGCGCGGAAGTCGCCGCCCTTCACCGTGTCGTAGAAGAGGCGGTGCACGCTGTCGCCGTCGTTCTGGTAGTTCTTGGCCGCGTTGATGCCGCCCTGGGCGGCGATCGAGTGGGCTCGGCGGGGCGAATCCTGGTAGCAGAAGGAGAGGACGTTGTAGCCCAGTTCACCCATCGAGGCCGCGGCCGAGGCTCCGGCGAGGCCGGTGCCCACCACGATGACGCTGTGTTTCCGCTTGTTCGCCGGGTTTACCAGCTTCATGTCGAACTTGTGGGATTCCCATTTGCTGTCGATGGGTCCTTCAGGTGATTTCGAATCGAGTTTCATTGGGCGGAACCCATGTCGGAAAGGGCGGCCACAAGGGCCGCCCCTACAATGGATCCCAAGCGGGCTGCAGGGGTGTAGGGGCAACCCTCTGAAATCGGCTGCGGTTGGGGGGCACTGCCCTTGGGGTTGCCGTTGCGACGCCAGTTCATTTCACCAAGCGAACGCGCCGCGCGGTGCGGGCGCGGGCGGCCGAGAGAGGCGAGGGGCACGTAGGGGCAACCCTTGTGGTTGCCCTTGCGGAGGGCTTTGTTCATTTCACCAGACCGAAAAAGACGGAGAGGGGGAAGGAGAGATTGCCGAGGGTCACCACCGAAGCGATCCCGGCGCCGACCATGGTGCGGAGGCCGTTGTACTTCGGGTGGGACAGGCCGATGGTCTGGAGCATGCTGCTGATCCCGTGGAAGAGGTGCAGAGACAGCGCCACCATGGCGACCACGTAGACGAAAGCGACGAGAGGATTCTGAAAACCGACGACGACGTTGTGGTACACGTCTCCGCGGATGAAGTTCGAGTGCACCGAGCCCACCGTGAAGTGCAGCAGGTGATAGATGATGAACAGAAGCAGCAACGGGCCACCGAATCGCATGGTCCTAGAAGCGTAGGTCGAGGCCTCATAGGCGCTTTGCCGATAGCCCACCGGCCGCGCCGCCCGGTTGCGCAGGGTCAGACTGATGGCGGCCCAGGCGTGGAGAATCACGCACAGCAGCAGAAAAGCCCGGGCACCCCACACCACCGCCTGGTTCGACTGGAGCATTTCGCCGTAGGCGTTTAGAGCCTCCGGTCCCAGGTACAGAAGCAGGTTGCCGGTCATATGGACCAGGACGAACCCGGTCAGCACCACGCCCGTGAGCGCCATGACCACCTTCTTCGCGATGGTGGTGGCCAGAAGGCTCTGGGAACTCATGGATTTTGCAATCGCGGTCATCGGTTCAGGAGGTCCCTTGCAGGATCGAGGGGGAAGCGGACGTCTCGTTTCTGACGGAAGCGGATTCTAAGCGGCGGGATCATCATTGTCGCCCCCGAGGAGGGCACCCGACGTGGGGATGCCCCGACACCTTGCGGGCACCCACAGGCCGCGGCCCCACAACACGGGCTGTTCAGGCGGGGCCCCTACACCACGGTGCCGTCGGGAACGATGGCGTCCTTGGGGACGATGATGATGCCGTCGCGGATGTGCCAGCACAGGCCGTCCGCGTGTTCGATCTTGCCCTCGTTCACGAGACGGACGTTCGCGCCGACCCGGGCGTTCTTGTCGATGATGGCGTCGTGAATCACGGAGTTGTCGCCGATGCCGATGGCCGGTTTTCCCGTGGAGGGATCCGGCACGGTCTTCTCGTAGAAATCGGCGCCCAGGATCAAGCTGTTGCGGACCACGCAGCCCCGGCCCACCCGGCTTCTTATGCCGATCAGCGAACGCGTGATTTCGGCATCCACGATGATAGAGCCCTCGGAAACGAGGGCGTTGGTCATGCGCGCGCCTTCGATCTTCGTGGCTGCGAGCGCTCGGGCGTGGGTGTGAACCGGCTTGCGCACGTCGTAGAAATCGAAACGCGGC
>CAZFQH010000395.1:2178-4389 GCA_964520805.1 uncultured Acidobacteriota bacterium
GTCCTCCCAGGACCCCTTGTGCACGTGCGACTGCACTTTCAGGTTGCCGATCGAGCCCGGGATGATGTGTTTTCCGAAGTCCATCGAGGCATCGAGGGCCAGAGTCTGCTCGAGCGCGGCGCGTTTGAACAGGTAGATGCCCATCGAGGCCAGGAAGCCCTGACCGCCGTCGGGAAGTTCGGAGCGCAACCCCTCCAGTTCATCGGGCCGAGGCTTCTCGTGGAAGTGCACGATGCGCCCGGTGGCGTCGATCTTGAGGATCCCGAAACCTGGAGCGTCTTTCTCCTCGACGGGAGTGACGCCGACGGTGATGTCCGCATCTTCCGCGTGGTGCGTTTCGTGCATCTTGCGGTAGTCCATCTGATAGAGCTGGTCGCCCGAGAGAATCAGGACATCATCGAAGTCGTGATGTCGTATGTGGCGGTTGGCGCGGCGCACTGCGTCCGCGGTGCCCAAAAACCACTCCTGTTCATCCTCGGTCTGTTCGGCCGCGATGACGGACACGAACGCGTCGGTGAAAGGATCAAACCGATAGGTCTGGGAGATGTGCTTGTTGAGGCTCTCCGAGAGGTACTGAGTCAGCACAATGATTCGTCTCAGGTGAGAATTGAGACAGTTGGAGATGGGAATATCGATCAGGCGGTACTTGCCGCCGATCGGGACCGCCGGCTTGGAGCGGTGCGCGGTGAGCGGGAAGAGGCGGGTGCCCCGGCCACCGCCCAGGATGACGGCGAGAACTTCTTTCATCGTTTCCTCGCATGTATGAGCGCCCGGACTTCATCGTTGCGCGGATTCGTGAAGTCGAGGCGAATCCGGTTGTCTTCGGTAAGGGATATCTTCGCGGGGAACGCAGAACCGACGAGCCGGTAGCCCTCCGGCAGGATCACGGCATTCTGCGGCCGGCCGAACGAGCGGTCCCAAACCAGCAGGTCCCCGCGCATTCCGTAGCGGGCGGGGTCGGTGTAGGTCTCGCGGATACGGATACGGATCGTGGTTCCCGGGGCCACGCTCGGAAAGCGAACGACTGCGGCCTCGCTCGTAGGCGTTACTGGCTCGCCGATGTCGATGCCCGCTTTGGTTATCTCGTCGCCTCGGAGGGTGTCGACCTTGAGCGCCTCGCCGGTGTCGAGATTCAAGGCGCTCGGGTTGCTTACCTTGCTGCCGGCGCGCACCACGTTGACGTAGGTCGAGCGGCCGACTTCGCGGATGGTCACGTCGTGGTACAGCTCGAACGAGTGGGTCTGCGGGGCCAGGAGGAAATACACGATTTCGCGATCCTGGCGCGCGCGTTCGGAGAAGCCGGGGTCTTGGGCGGTGCCCACTCGCGAGGGTGCCGCGGCCTGGGCGGCCTGGGCCAGAATGAGGCCGGTAAGAGAGAGCAGATTCACTTCACCCTCCGCGCTTTAACGACGTACGACACCGCGTCGGGGCCAAGATTCATGAAGCTCAGACGGATCCGGTCGGTGGGCGGCTCACTCACCACCTGCGACGGGTAGTTGCAGGCCACCACTTCGTAGCCCGTGGGCAAGACCACCGCGTTGCGTTTGATCCCGAGAGAACGGGAGAAAACCAGTAAGCCGGTCTTCTCTTCAACGAAGTAGCTCTTCTCGTCCTTGTAGGTTTTGTCGATCAGAAGGCGGATCTCGCCTTCCTTGGGAACCGGGCGGTGAAGCTCGATCTGGATGTAGCGCGTTTCGGGATCGGCCTGAGCGAAACCCGCCGCCTGGGCTTCGGCCCCCGCGACCTCTGAGAATTTCAGGGGGCGGCCGCTTTCGGGGTCGGTGACGCTCTCGTCGCTGGCCACGCTGCTCTTTCGGATCGGATTCCAGAAGTAGCGCGCCCCGGGTGTGGTGGCGCTGACCTCATAAAGGATGCGAAAGCTGCCCGTGCCTGGGTCCTTGAGTTCGTAGCGGGTGTAGTCGTCGGCCTGAGTCTGGCTGCGCGGGGGGGCCTCGTTCGCAGGCTGCTGCGCCCCGGCCGAGGACGCGGCCAGAACGACCCCCGCCATCACCAGGGAAACGGTTCGCGGCCTGAAGCTCATCGTGGACTCCTTCTATGAACGCGCCGCAGTATAGACCGCGGCCTTTTCTGCGCAGGGTGCGTTGGGCCAAGGACCGCCTCGCCCCGACGTCCCCGGGTGCATGTCGCCGCCTCATTCCGGGAGCGAGACTCAGGTCGTCGACCGAGCGGGGCGTGGAAGGAGGTCCCCTT
>CAZFQH010000396.1:0-4383 GCA_964520805.1 uncultured Acidobacteriota bacterium
AACCACGGCGCTGCCCGGGGCGGCGCGCGCGGGAGCCGGGGCGAAAGCGGTCGAAGCCGCGAGCAGGGTTCTTGGAGGATCGAGCGATCTCTATCGTCGGTGAGAGTTCGCCTCCGGCGAACCCGCTGGGCTTCTGGTGCCCGGTTCTGCATGCCCATCTCCCTTTCGTACGGCATGCGGAGCACGAGCATTTTCTCGAAGAAGACTGGCTCTACGAAGCCGTCATCGAGACGTATCTTCCGCTGTTGCGGATGATGGATCACCTGGCGCGCGACCGGGTCCGCTTTCGCCTCACGCTCACCCTCTCGCCGCCGCTCCTCGCCATGATGCAGGACCCGCTTCTCATGAAGCGGTGCGAACGGCGGATCGAAGCCCTGCTGAAACTCGCCGCTCGAGAGGTCAAACAAAGCGCCTCCCGCGATCCCGCGATGCTCGAACCCTCGCAGTTTGCCGAACAGGACTTCGCGAGCCTCAAGGAACTTTTCGTCACCACCTACCGGCGCGATCTAGTAAGCGCCTTCCGCAAGCACCGCGACGCGGGCTCGCTCGAGATCATCACCTGCGGTGCCACTCACGGCTTCCTTCCTCTGATGCGCCACACCAAGGAAGCGGTTCGGGCCCAGATTCAAGTGGCGATAGCCGATTTCCGCAGGATCTTCGAGTATCACCCCGAAGGCATCTGGCTGCCGGAGTGTGGCTACTTCGAGGGGGTCGAAACCTTCCTCGTCGAGGCGGGATTGCGCTATTCGTTCCTTGAGGCCCACGGCATCACCGACTCGACGCCCTCTCCAGCCTATGGCGTCCTCGCTCCCATCCTCTCCACGGGCGGAATCGCGTTCTTCGGTCGCGACATGGAGTCTTCGCGCCAGGTCTGGAGCTCCGAAACGGGGTATCCGGGAGATCCGGAGTATCGCGAGTTCTACAAAGACGCGGGATATGAGGTTCCGCTCAAAGATCTCCACGCCTTCATGAAGCCGGATGAACCGCGGCGGCCGGTGGGGCTCAAGCGGCATCGGGTCACCGGCAAAGTGGATCTGCATCTGAAAGAGCCCTATGTCCGGGGGCGGGCCATGGGCCGGGTGCTGGACCATGCCGCTCACTTCGTCCGCGAGCGAAGGATCCAGGCGGAGCAGGCCCATTCATGGATGGATCGACCGCCTCTGATTGTGAGTCCGTACGACGCCGAACTTTTTGGCCACTGGTGGTTCGAGGGCCCTCAGTTTCTCGAGCACGTCTTTCGCAACCTGGATGCCGGCAGTGATGTGGTGGCCACCACCCCTCCCGCCTATCTCGCCCGGTTCGACGACTGCGAAGTGGTGAAGCCGGAGATGTCCACCTGGGGCGAGAAGGGCTACGCCTCGGTGTGGCTCAACGAGACGAACGACTGGATCTATCCCCACTACGATGCCGCCGCGCGCCGGATGATCCGTTTGGCTACCGATCACCCTTCGGCCACCGGCCTCCTTCGTTCCGCCCTCAATCAGGCGGCCCGGGAACTCCTCCTGGCCCAATCCTCCGATTGGGCGTTCATCATGAAGACGGGCACCATGGTTGAGTATGCGGCGCGGCGCGTCATCGAGCACCTTCGGCGTTTCGCCGACCTGGCGTCGGCGATTGAAGAGCATCGGCTGGACGAGCCGATGGTGCGGCGCTACGAGAAGGCCTGGCCGGTTTTCCCCGCGATGGACTACCGCGTCTATACCCGGTCGCTCTGAAGACGCCGCCGCACCAGCGCTCCGTGCTTTAACGGATAATCAAGGCAGATTGACTCCGCCACCCCCGCCGGCCCGAAGACCCCAGGCCGCCTCTCTCCCCCAAACCACCATCACGGTCCGCGACATCGTGCCCCTTCTGGTGGCGCGCAAGGCTTTGACCGTGGAACAGGCGGACAAGGTCGAGAAGCTGACCCGGCTCGAAAAAATCACGGCGGACGAGGCGATTGTGCGATTGGGAATCCTCACGGATCTCCAACTGACCCAGACCCTCGCCGAGGCCGCCGGACTCCCGTTCCAGAGGATCAACCCTCTCGATCTCGATCTGGAGGTGGTGACAAGCGCCCTGCCCGCGGGGTTTGCCCGCAAGAACGGGATCGTGGCCATCGGTCAAAACGGCGGGCGGATCGTAGTCGCGGTCCACGACCCCTTCGCTCCATTTCCGGAAGAAGACATCCGCAGAGTGACCGGTCTTGGCGTCGAGAGGGTTGTAGCACCCAAGAGCGATATCGAAGCCATCTCCCGCTCTTTCTATGACCTCAAGACCTCGCTCAAGACCGCCGAGGCCCAGCTGCGCCAGGGGCGCATCCAATCGGTCGACATTTCGAACCAGGAGTTCCTGTCTTCGAATCAGGAAGATCTTGATCCCGCGGCCGCTCCGGTGGTCAAAGCCCTTGACCACATCCTCTCTTACGCCTTCGAGCAGCGAGCTTCCGACATCCACTTCGAACCAAAGCGCGAACTCACCCTGGTGCGGCTGCGCATCGATGGCATCCTTCACGACGTTCACGTGATCCCGAAAATCGTCTACCAGGCGGTGGTCTCGCGGGTGAAGCTGCTATCAGGCATGAACCTGGCAGAAAAGAGGCGGCCGCAGGATGGCCGCATCAAACGCGACGAGAAGGGCCGCGAGGTAGAGCTGCGTGTTTCCACCATGCCCACCGCGTTTGGTGAAAAAGCGGTGCTTCGGATCTTCGACCCGGACATCCTCATGAAGGGCATAGAGGAGCTCGGCTTCGCCGGTCCGGATTTTCAGAAGGTTCTCTCCTTCATCGAGCGTCCGAATGGAATCGTCCTCGTCACCGGGCCCACCGGAAGTGGAAAGACCACCACCTTGTATTCGCTCCTCCGGCACCTTTCGAAGCCGGAGGTCAACATCGTCACCATCGAGGACCCGGTCGAGATGGTGATTGAAGACTTCAACCAGGTTTCGGTGCGTCCGCAGATCGACGTCACGTTCGCGGCCGCTCTGCGCACCGTGCTGCGCCAGGATCCCGATATCGTAATGGTGGGCGAGATCCGCGATTCCGAAACCGCCGACCACGCGGTGCAAGCGGCGCTGACCGGGCATCTGGTGCTATCGACCCTGCACACCAACGACGCGCCGTCCACGATCACCCGGCTGCTCGACCTCGGTGTGCCCCAGTTCCTGGTGACCTCGACCCTGGTGGGGGTCATCGCGCAGCGGCTGGTGCGGACCAATTGTTCTTCCTGTCTGGTCGAGCACGTGCCCACCGACGAAGAAGTGGCGGCATTACGCGTATCCCGGGCGAAACTGGGCAGTGTGCAGTTCAAGTCCGGGAGTGGTTGCCTTCAGTGCCGCCAGACCGGCTACCAGGGCCGCGACGGTATTTACGAAATCATGAACCTCTCCGACCGCATCCGGCTGCTGGTGGCCCAGGGCGCTTCCGCGGTCGACATCCGCAAGACCGCGCGTGAGGAGGGCATGAGGAGTCTCCGCGAGTCGGCCTTCGAGAAGGTCATGCGGGGTCGCACCACGGTCACGGAACTCGTTCGCGTGACCGGCAAGTGACGCGCTCCTGCTAGAACTTCTTCTCCGAATCCAGGAGGATGGTGACCGGGCCGTCGTTGATCAGGGAGACATCCATCATGGCCTGGAAGACACCGCGTTGAAGTTCGCGGGCCGATAGCGCGACGTGGTCGCAGAAGGCTTCGTAAATCCGCCGGGCCTCGTCGGGTGGCGCGGCCTCGAGGTAGCTCGGCCTTCGCCCCTTGCGCGAGTCGGCGAGAAGCGTGAACTGCGAGACCACGAGCACCGCCCCGGCGACGTCGAGGACCGAGAGATTCATGGTGCCCTGCGCGTCGTCGAAGATGCGGAGATTGAGAACCTTCTCCGCCATCCATTCGAGATCGGCCGCGGTATCGCCATTGCGGACCCCCAGCAGAACCAGCAGGCCGGGTCCGATGGACGACACTCTCGATCCCCCCACATCCACCGCCGCCGATTTCACCCGCTGCACCACCGATCGCATCCCCCAAGGTTACAGGCCCGTGAGCGTGCGATACTTCGCTTTCCCAATCTATGCGCGCCACCGACCATGACGTCCAATACCTCGCCCGGAAGATCATCAGAAGCCTGACCACCGCCGGCCGAATCGACTGCGACAACGAGGAGGCCGTGGTGATGGGCCTGACCGGGGCGCTGCTGAAGGAAATCCGGCTTGAGGACGCCCTCAACGAAGAGGCGAGGCAGATCCTGATGTCGCACTCGACCACCATGGCGCGCGACAACATCACCGGTCTCGATATGTTCCGCAAGGTCAAGCGCGAACTCGCCAAGAAGAAGGGGATCATCCTGTGAGGCTCTCCCGAGAAAAGATGATGCAGCTCTCGCACGTGGCCATCGGCTACTTGAAAGACGAGCCCATGG
>CAZFQH010000397.1:0-4367 GCA_964520805.1 uncultured Acidobacteriota bacterium
CCACCACCCATGCCGCCGCCTCCACCCATGCCGCCGCCGCCTCCTCCGCCAGGGCCGCGACCGCCTCCCGGTCCGCCCATGCCTCCACCGCCCGCGCTCCGCATGGCGTCCATCATTTTACGAGCGGGGTCTTCACTCAACTCCTGGTTGAGTTTCCAGGTGCCACCGAGTTTCAACGGGGCCGCGGGAGGCTCGCCCGCCTCGCTTTTAGGACCGGTGAAGGCGAGGGCAAGACCCAGGAGAAGGGATGACGAAGTGGTGGTTCGAATCAGATTCATAGTTACCTCTACGGCATGAGACTCCAGTTCACCTTTCGAGTTCCTTAAGCCGAAGGGCGGGAACGCGGAAACAGTCCGTCAGTCCTGGAGTCATTGGGTGACGTGGCAGCGGCAGAGATCCAGTCGAGTGGAAACGCTCCGTCGGCGGTCTTACGAACCCGGCTTCTCGTTCTTCCGGGCCACGGTCAGGCAAAACATCGCCTTGCCGAAGACTCCTTCACCGTAGTCGACCTTGGTGACGGTAGCCTCGAGGTCGCAGTCCACGAGTTTGCCGAGCGCCGCTTGGACGGCCTCCCCGATCTGGTCGGGGCTGAGTTTCCTCAGACGGTGTCCCCAGTCTTGAATGTCTTTAGTGTCCAACGCTGACTCCTTGGCGATCAAGTCTAGCTCCAGCAGGTGCCGCTTGCCCCTAAAACCGTCTCCACAGCTGTTCCCGGGCGGGCACCTCGGACCCTGCGGTCGTCGGGTGAGCCAGAGCCGAAGGGCGGGAATGCGGGAAGAGCCCGTCAGTCCTGGAGTTGCTGGGTGACGTGGCAGCGTATGCCGCGGGCGCGCAGGTAGTCAAGAACCGCATCGAGCGCACCGGCTTTGGCGCCAAGGGCTTCGGGAGCGTGAACGCCGGGTTGGCTCAAGGTCCCGTCCAGAATCAGGTTCGCGATCGCGCAAGCCGTGAAACCCGTCGAGCGCGACATGCTGCGAAGGCCGGTGGCGGCGTCGTAGCGGTCGAGGAAGTCAAAGGTGAACTCGCCCGCCTTCCCGTTCTTCTTTCCCCAGGCCCGTACCTGCATCACAGTGATGTCGGCCTCGCCTTCCGCAAACGTCCATTTCGGGAAAAGCAGGGCCGCCGTGACATCGCGCGGACGGAGGGTCTGGCCGTTCACGTTCAGCGGATCGAGGGAAAAGAAGCCGGTTTCACGGAAGATCTTCATCAAGGCGGCATGGCCGGGCCAGCGCAGCGTACGTTCCTCCATAAACGGGACCTTCAGGGTGTCCGTAAGAGAGCGCAGACCATCGGTGATGAACGACTCGATGGTGCCCACCTCGGGAACATCGATCAGCTTCAAACCCGACAGGGCCTCCTTGATCACGACCCGGCCGTCCTCGACCACCCGCGCGGGTCGCGTGTATTCCTCAAGTACGTCCCAGGGTGCAAAACCGGCCTTGTAGTCGAAAGGCCAGCGTCGGATCGCGGGCAAGCCGCCAACCGCGATCTCCAGCCGCTGGCACGTATCGAACCAGGCGGCCGCCACCATCGCCATCATGTTGCTGAGTCCGGGGGCCACCCCCGCGTCGGTGACCGCGACCACACCGCGTTCGCGGGCGAGAGGGTCTAGAACGCGCGCGTCCTCGGACATGAAGCTGATGTCCACGATGTTGCAGCCGGACTCGATGCTCGCTTTCACCGTCTGCAGGCCGATGACGCTGGGCAAAGCGCCGATTGCGAGGTCGCAGCCCTTAAGAAGCTTCTTGAGCACCACGGGATCGCCCAGGTCGACGTGATGAGCGTGTACCGGGGCTTTCTCGACCACGCGGTCCAGATTCTCCCGACGCGAGTCCGCGACGTGCACCTGCAACTGTTCACGGGCGGCGAGATCCTGAGCCATCGCGCTGCCGATCATCCCGGCGCCCAGGACGACTACGTTTTTTCGGTTGCCTGATGATTCGATCATGCCCCTGACTCTAATCGGGCCGGGGAGTCGCGGGGGGCGTGAAAGGGTGGCCAACCGCGCCGAAGGGCCGGTCATTGATTCAAATCATCGGTTCAAACGCTGATAGCCTCCCCGCCACACGGAGGGCGAGCCACAAGAGTCGGCACCGTCACCAACCCTGCCCACATCGAGAACGGGTCTCTTTCCGGACTGCTTGGTCGTACCCTACT
Organism: uncultured Acidobacteriota bacterium; assembly: GCA_964520805.1. Classification (GTDB taxonomy): domain Bacteria; phylum Acidobacteriota; class Vicinamibacteria; order Fen-336; family JAGNNV01; genus JAGNNV01. The sequence continues at coordinate 2,158 of CAZFQH010000397.1, forward strand.
TCCTACCTGGCATCCAATGCACCGGCCCCAGCAAGGCGATGCCATGCGAAGGCAGATTCTCCGTGTCGCTCATGAAACCAATGCCACCCATGTTCTGCGAACGGGCGCCAAACGCGGCGCGGTAGTCGGCATCGAGATCGCGTTCCTCGGTCATCCAGGTACCGATCGGATCTTCGCGATTGCGCAACACGATCACATTCATCCGGTCACTCGCACGGCTCACGAAACGGGTGCCGCGCGGTTCTGCATGGCCCCACGTGTAGAAGATGATACGCGGGCGTGCAAACGGACCCTGCCGCCCGAATATCACCATCAGCCGCGCGGGCGAGTCATCTCTCGCTGCATCCTGAAGCACGGCGTTTGCCAGTGGCCGGTCCACCCGCCAGCTCCAGCGCAGTTGGCCGTTGGACACCTCCATGGGATTCTTCAACTCATTCGCAAAAAACGCAGCCTGCCCACGGCCTTCGAAACGAAGGGCCTGCCCATGAGTGTCGTCCCGCACAACGCGAGTCATCGGTGCCTTCTGGCCGCGTACCGGGCGAACCTGCCAGCCGGGTGGCAATGCGTCGCCTACGGCCGCCTCCCCAATTCGGTCGAGGCGAACATCAGCCGAGTTGGCGGCGGCCAGCGAGGTGACCATCACGGTGCAGGCCAGCGCGACCCCACGGCCTGCCCGCGCGATGCTGCGCAACTGCTCAGTCACGGTTTCGCTCCTGCCAAGTCAGATGCGGCGGTCACGGGAACCCGAACGCAACCCCGCTGCTTCGTTAGAGTACTGATCACCAAGCACTGAAAGCGTCCGCCTCATCGCGGCCGAGCGTCGGTCAGCGCCGGACGCGGGTCCTGCCCAGCGAGAGCAGATTGACGTAGAGCCGGAACGCTCCTTTAACTCCACGCGGGAGCTGGCGGTGAAACGCGTAGGCGTTGTAGACATAAGTGCCTTTTCCATAATCGGCGATCAAGAGGCCGCCGCGTTGGGGCGACTGCGTCTCGTCGTGGGTCTCCAGCAATGGGACGTATCGCGGGTCCCAGGCAGACAAGAACTTGGAACCCCGCTCGCCCACCCAGGCATCAAAGTCGGATGGAGTGATCGGATTGGGCGCCTGGAACACCGCCTGGCCCGCGTCGAGAATCTGAACTGCGGCATCTTCCTCGCTGACCTCCTCCGGACTGGCGGTCATGGAATAGGGGTACGGTCCGTAGTTGTCGTCAAACTCCGGAGTCTGGTACTGCACCATCAAGACACCGCCGCCGAAGGCGTAGTCGAGCAGGCGGCGATTGAAGGCTTTGACGTCCGGACGCACGGCGTAAGCCCGGATGCCGACGACGATCGCATCAAACGCACTCAGGTCGGAGGCGGCGAGTTGAGCGGGACCGAGCAACTCGACATCGATCCCTGCCTGCGCGAGCGCCTGAGGAACAGCGTCACGCGCACCCATGACATAACCCACGCGAAGGCCCGAAGGCACGTTCAAGGCCAGCGTCCGCACCCGGTGGCGCGCGGGCTGATAGAGATTCAATCGCCCGAGATCGGGCGCGGTAATGGTTTGGTATCCCTCGGAATAGTCGCGTCCTTGATAGCGAGCGGTGGCGGTGAGTTCTCGGTCGCCTTCCTTGAGCCCTTCAGGCACGGACACCAGGAATTCGATCGTGCGCTCGTCGTCTTCGCGTTCGAAGGTGAAAGGAGCGCTCACCGGCGAGCTGGTCCAACGAGGTGGCAGTCCAAGAGACACCGATCCCGTTGTCTCTGTGTTCAAGCTGCCGTGAACAATGACCTCCACCCGGTAGGAAAGGGCGTCCTCGCGCATCACGCCATTCTCCGACCCGAACCGGACACTGATGGCGGGAACCACGGTCAAGGGCGGATGCGTCGGAGGGAGAAGAGGCTCCGGTTTCGTGACGAGGACCGTCGTCCTCAGTGCGAGCCTTACTCCAAAGATCTCCACTTCAACGACGGCGGAAAGAGGGTTTGAAGGCACCGCGCGTGCGGCGTGCGCTTCGTCGCGGATTTGGTAAGCCGTCTGTTCCTCGGACTCCCGACTCCAGTTGATTGTGGTTGGAGACGCGGAGGGCGAAACCGCGACCGCCCACAGGGCAGCCGCATCCTGATTTCGACCTAGAACGAGGACTGGGAGAGGTTTCAGGAGGGAAGGCGTCCAGTCTGCCGGTGCGTCGAGGGCGGATGAGAGCACGCGAACCGGCATGCCGCT
>CAZFQH010000398.1:0-4352 GCA_964520805.1 uncultured Acidobacteriota bacterium
GGGCCGAGCGGGGTCCGCGTCCGTCGTGGTTGCCCTTGATTTTCGGAGCGTCAGGTTACAAGGGCGGCCACAAGGGCCGCCCCTACATTCAGAACGCCGCCACCGATTGTCCTCGGCCGTCTCCGGAGTGTAGGGGCACCCCTGGTGGGTGCCCGTTCCGGCCGCGGGCCGCCCTTTCCATCGAGACGTGTCCCGGGACCACGGAAAGGGCCTGCGCCCTACGCCTTCTCTATTGGGCCGGAGTCCGCCGTTGCTTTTCCTGGCCGGCGAACCTCGCCGGTCGCCTTATGGTCCTGGTGGTAGTAATAGTAGTAATACCCGCGGGTCTTGGTATCCAGGGCGTTGATGACCACGCCGATCAAATTGGGCGTCACCTTTTGCAGCGCCGTGATGTTCCGTTTGATCGCTTTCTTGTCGATCTTGTTGTGCTGAACCACGTACACCGCCAGATCGCAATAGCGCGCCAGAAGAAGAGCGTCGGTCACCGACGCCAAGGGCGGCGAGTCGACCAGAATCCAATCGAAATGGCGGCGCAGTCGATCGAGAAGGTCGCCCATCTGCTTCCGCGCGATGAGCGCGGGCGGGTTCGGGGGCAGGGCTCCCGCAGTCAACACGAACAGGTTGGGTGACTTCGTCGGCTGCACCAGCTTGTCGAGCTCTTCTCGCTTGGTGAAATAGTCGGTGAAGCCCGGCTCCTTCGCCACGCCGAGACGGCGGTGAACCTGGGCGCGCCGCAGGTCGAGGTCCATGATGAGAGTCCGCTCGCCTGATGCGGCCAGAAGCTTGGACAGATTCACGATGGTCGACGTCTTGCCTTCCTGCGGCGCCGTACCCGTGATCAGCACCACCTGCCCGGAATCCTCGCGCCGGGCGAAGATCAAGGCCGTGCGGAGATTCTGATAGGCCTCGGTGACGAGGTGGACGTTGCTCTCGTCGTACTTCGGAACCGCGGCGAGGAGCTCAAGGTGCAGATAACGCTCGACCTCGTCGGGGTCCTTGATGGTGTTGTCGAAGTAGTCGCGCCCCAGCACCAGGGCGAGGCCGAAAATAAGACCCATCGCCAAACCCATCATCCCGGCTCGCCGCTGATCAGGGCGGATCTTCCGAGCCCCCACCGCTTTGTCGATCAAAGCAATGTTGTTGGACTGAACCGACGAGGCGATGTTCGATTCGTTAAGCTTCTGAAGAAGCACGTCGTACATACCGGAAGCAGAACTCGCCTGCTTCTTGATGGTGTCGAGCTCGGTCACACGCCGGTTCTGGCCGGCCGCGATGCTCTTCTGCTCTTCGGCCGCGCCACGAAGCTGGCCTTCGCGCTTCTGAAGCTGCGATCGCTCCTTCTCCATAAGTGCTATCACTTCAGCCGCGCGCTCATCCTTCTTCTGTTGAAGGCCCTTGATCAGACCGTCGAGTCGCACCACATCCGGATGAGTGTCGCGGAATCTCTCCTTCAGGCGCTGCTTCTCGAGACCCATCGCGGTGACCTGAGCCTGCAAACCGACCCACGTCGCGTCTTGTGCAATCTGGGGAACGCTCTCCAGATTCTCCTTTCGGGCCTTGAGGTCCACCGCCTGCCGGTAAGCCGCATCCAGCTCGATACGCTTCGCCTGAACCTCGACCAGCTCGCCCTGAAGTTTCTCGATCGACGAGTTCACCGCGGATGTCGTACCGATGGGAACGAAGTCCTGCTCTTCGTACTGACGAAAAAGCCGATCGTTCTGATCCTTCATCTGCACTTCCGTGGTGGCCAGGCGCTCGGCCAGCCAATCGAAGGCCTTCTTGGCCGACTCGACCCGCTGATTCAACGAATAGCGAATGTAGACGTCGGCCACCCGGTTGGCCCACAACGCGGCTTCTTCAGGATCCTCGTGGGCAACCCGGATGTTGGTCAGGCGGCTCTCTGGAACCGGCTCCACAGAGATATGAGCCTGAAGAATCGCTCCGGGGTCCGGCGAGTCCTTGAAACGCGGTGTGTCCTTGAGCTTCAGCTCGGCCACTACCAGGTCGGCGATCGCCTTAGAAGTGATGATCTTGAACTGGGTGTTGTAATAGTCCGCGTTCTGCCAGTAGCTCCCGCCGCCCATCAGGGCCTCGTTCACGCCCATGAAGAAGGGAGTCGGCGGCTCGATCTGAACCATCGCCTGCGCCTGATACTCGGGGATTTGAAGATAGGCGACCAGAGACGACAGCGCCACCCCCAGGATCGCCGCCACCAACACCAGCCATCGCCCGCGCCACAAAACCCCGGCGTAGTAGCGAAGATCGAGATCGGCCCCGTCACCCAGGACGGGCGACCCCTCGCCGCTTAGCGGGAGAACCGTGTTTGACATGCTCTCACTCTACCCTTCGACTCCTTCCGAACGCTTCCGCTCAGGGCAGGCCCTTCGACCGGTTCCCGCGACGAAGTGGGTGCCCTGTCGACTACCGTTAAAACCGGCGCCTTGAAACCACCACTTTGTCGTTCGGGGCCAGAACCACGTCCTGCACCTTCCCCTTCCGAAGCGCCTTGATATCCACCTCCAGGCAGACGTCCTGGGTGGCCCCGTCACAGGGCTTGAAGCCCGTGAGGTCGGCTCCACCGGCCTTGTTGCGAATAATGAGGACTTTGGTCGATGCGAACTTCGCGAGCCCGCCCGAATCGGCGAGCACGCTCAAGAGGGTCAGATTGTTCTCGATGACCACCCGCCCGGGCCGGCCCACTTCGCCATCCACCGTCACGTAATGCTTGGGTCCGGCGGTGATCACATCGCCGTTCTTCAGAACAAGTTCGGCGTTCGTACGGTCGGTCTCGGACATGCCGGCGTTACCCAAACGAAACCGTAGCGACGTCTCACCATTCGGAAACGTCCCGTCGGAGCGCTGCACCAGCACATCGCCCGAAGCATTCGGTCGGAAGCCGCCCGATTCGATCAGCAGGTCGATCAGTCGGGTATTCCCCCGGAGCGCGCGCCTGCCAGGGCTAACCACCTCGCCCATCACCAGGGCGAACTGGCTGGCGAACTCACGAACTCGAACCTCGACCCGCGGGTTGACAAGGAAATCCTTCGACAAGCGCTCCGTGATGATGCGTTGAATCTCGGAGATCGTTTTTCCGGCCACCTCCACCTCGCTCAACAAGGGCATGGTGAAAGTTCCGTTGGGCTGAACCGTGGTGGTGCGGGACGCATCCGTCTGGTCCAGCACCGTCACCTCGAGTACGTCCCCTGGGCCCACCACGTAAGCCGCGGCACTCGGAGTCGGCGACGGAGTCGGACTTCCGGCGTTTGGACTCGGGCTCGGCGTCGGACTCGCCTGCACGGCCGGAGCCCGAACCACCGGAGCCTGAACCGCAGGGCCCGCCCCAAACGCAGGGCTCGCGCCGACGACGAAAGTGATGAGCAGCCGCGCGGCTACCATGCGGCCTGCGCTCCCTTACCGCCGGGTTTGCCGAAGAAGCCCAAACCCAGCTGAAACACAATCGCGCGAGTCTTGATGTCGAAGCGGTCGAGATTCGAATCACGGTACTCACTGGTGTAGTCAACCCGCAGGTACGCCCACTCGGAGAAACTCCTGGCGAGGCCCACCGCCCAGGTGCGGATCTTGTCGTTTCTCAAGGTGGGCACCAGATCGATGTTGACCTGGGGGCTCGCCTTGTAGCGGTTCCACTGGTAACCGAAGTTGCCCCGCAGAAAAACCCCAAGGGGCAACCGGGTATTCAGGTCGCTCTTCACGCCATCGGCGATATAAAAGCCATTGTCCTCGTAGGCCGAGAGATACAACTTGCGGTCGCCGTTCAAACCGATCGTAGTGTCTTCGGAGATTTCCCGAACCAATTGAGCGCCGTAGGTGATGTCCTTGTAATCCTGTCCGCCCGCCCCCGCCTTGGGGCTTTTCTGCGTGCGATATCCGAACAGCAGACGACCGGTGACCTGAGCGACCACATCGCCTTCCACCGCTGCGCTATACGAGTAGCCGCGCCCTTCGACCTGCTCACGTTCCTTTTGGGCGGGCGTGTCGTGGACACCAAAGAGAAAACTCATGAACCGGCCGTCGCCCACCCCACGTCGCAGCGAGGCATTGAGCATCCGCGTGTCGTAATCGAAGAAGGCCCGCTCGCCGAAAGAGAACGGGGCGTCTTCCGGGGAGTTGCCATAGCGCACGCTGGTTTTGCCGGCATTGATGTCGACCTCGGTGTCGGCCACAAAGTCGAAACGCACGCCGAAGCCAAAGGTATTCCGCTTGAATCGCTCCAGCGACGTATCGACCACCCGGTTCAGACCAATGCCGTACTCGCGGCCCGCGTCGACTTCCTCGGTCTCCAGGACGCCACGTGAATGGTGGTACGACGCGAACACGGCTCCCAGCGAAGCGAT
>CAZFQH010000399.1:0-4348 GCA_964520805.1 uncultured Acidobacteriota bacterium
CCCTAGCAGTCTGTGGCGAAAGTCGACCGCGAACGAAAACGAGAGATTTTTCGCCAGATCAAGGCGACAAACCCCAGGAATACCGGGAGTATCGCGAGGTTTGGCAACGCCGAGCTGGCGGAAAAGATCCGCTTTCGACGCGGAGGGACTTTCGCCACGGGCTGCTAGGACCGAACGGGCCGCTCGCGGATTCCTCCGCCGTGCTCCACGGTGTGCTCTATCGGGCGCTGCTCTCCCTGGGACAAAAGGCCAATGCCCGGCCCCACTTCGAGGAATGTCGCGCCCTCGATCCGAAAAACCCGGTGTACGCCGCCCATGTCGAGGAGTTCTTCGCCTTTTCGAAAGAGGTGCCTGAAGTCCCGCGCGGCCGAGTGCCGGTGCGCAGGCCGGCCAGGCGTGAGCCCGTCCCCTCGTTCTCGGTAGTGACTGTGGTCCGCAACGAGAGCCAGGGTTTGCCGCACTTGCTGGAATCGCTCGCGGAGTTTCGCTCGCGCGGCGGGGAAGTGGTGGTGCTCGACACCGGCAGCGATGACGACACGGTGAAGCTTGCAAAAGAGATGGGCTGCGTGGTGGTAAGCGAACCGCATCGCTTCGACTGCATTCTCACCGCGGCGGAAGTGAAGCGCTTCCACAAAAACTTCGCGCGGGACGGCGAGGGTCCCTTCATCGAGGAGGGCGCCCGCATCTTCGACTTCGCGTCCGCGCGCAACCGGGCGGCCCGCCTGGCCCGCAATCCATTCCAACTCGGTGTGGACGGCCGTGATGTGATCGACGTCATGGACGTCACCGCTCTCGACGAGCGCGTGCGTTCAGGAGAGGCTCACATCCTTTACTTCGAGACGCGACGTCTTCATCGCGGGACGTGGGTGCTTGAGGCGCGGGACTATTTCCACGACCGGCGGCACGTTCAGTGGCTCGGGCGCGCCCACAACTTTACGGGTCCTTTGGATGGGGAGGCGTCGCTTCGCAGAGCCATGGTGTCGCGCGACGAACTGCGGGTGACCCATCATTCCGACGAGACCAAGATACGGGCCTATCAACTCGCGGGTGTCGTTTTGGACGTGTTGTCCCCGCCCCGGCCGGTTCACCGTCTTTTGGTTCTCGGTCATGAACTCGTGTCCCGCGGGCACCTACGTTCGGCACTCGCCATCTTCCTTGAACTCGATAGCCCCGAGGCGCCTGCCGCGGTGCGCTCGACGAGCCTTGAGGCCGCCGCGGTATGCCGGGCTCATCTCGAGGGACGGTTGGATCTGGAGATGTTGTTCAAGGCGGCGCATCGCGACCCGGCCCGAAGGCAACCCCTGCTCCAGCTGGGCCGCCATTTTCTCGCCTCCTCCGACTTCCGGGCGGCGGCCGCCTTCGCGGCGGCGGCTCTCGCCATTCCCCCGCGAGTAGGAGCGACTGCGATGGAGTCCGATCTGCGGGCGGGGCCTCACGCGATTCTCTACTGGGCTCTCTTTTGGCTGGGGCGTCGAGCCGAGGCCCGTTTTCACTACGAGACCGCGCAGAGCCTTGACCCTTTGAACCCGCTCTATCGCGAACATGCCCGGTTTTTCCCCAACGCTCAGGCCGATCCGCGACCTTTCGGTAAGCGGTAGGCTAGCTTCGTTTCTTCCGATGTAGGGGCAGGCCTCGTGCCAGCCCTTTGCGCGGTCAGTCTGAATTCCCCGTAGGGGTGCGCCCTCGGAAGCGTGGAGCGATTCCCCGTCAGGGCGGCCATAGCTGCTAGCAGCCCGTGGCGAAAGTCGACCGCGAGCGAAAGTGAGAGAGTTTTCGTCAGATCAAGGCGCTGAACCACAGGAATACCTTGGAGCATTTCAAGGTTTGGCAACGCGGAGCTCTGCGGAAAAGATCCGCTTTCGACGCGGAGGGACTTTCGCCGCGGGCTGCTAGACCTACAGTTCACATGCGAAGCCGTACCCGTATCCGAGGTATATGCAGGAGAGGCCGTAGCAGCAGTCGGCGGCAACGACGCAGACGCCGCCCATAGGCAGGCAGCTGCCCGATGCCGCAGCGGCCGGGACGGCCACACTGATTACCAGCGGGGTGAGCCCCGCGGCCAGTCCGCGGAGGATCAAGCGGCGCGGCAGCGCGGCCACTGGCGAGTTAAGAAGGTTGGCGGCACCAAGTTCATTCACGGCGGCGGTCACGAGAGCTTTCTGAGGAGGCTGTCCGAGGGCCTGGCCCAGATGACGCGCGAGCGCTTCGAAATCGTGCCTCCCGTCGAGCCGTCCGAACACCAGTGCCGCCGTCTTGTTGAGGGCGTGCGCCCGGTGAGTCTCGGGGTCGTAGACGATTGTCTCGTCGCCCAGATCCTGGACCACTAGACCCTGCTTCCGAAGCGGTGCCAAATGCTTGCGATCAGCCATTGAAGAACCCTGGACGGAAGTATGTGGCTCGGAGCTGAACCCTGTCAACCTTGGGTGGTGTCCGCGATCACGATGGTCTGGCCGGTGGTGTGGGACGATCCTTGGAGCAGCACGATGCGACGATCCGCGCAATTGGCCGCTTCGATGCAGATGAACTCGCTCGAATGTCCTCCGATGTCTTTCACCGCGGATCCGCCCTCGGCTCCAGGGTTCCAGACCACGGTCGCGTCGCTTCCGCTCTTCGTGACCTCGATCCGGCGTTTCCTGGCCACGTCCACCGCGTGGACCGAGCGCCGATTGGGCACGAAAATGTGATTCACCTCGCCCTGGAACACCACGGGGCCGGACTGCACACCACGATGCCCCCGCGTTGAATGAACGAAGGGGTCGCCCTCGAGACCCTCAACCCGGGTCTGGCCGAGGTCGGCCACGCTTAGATACGTGTGCAGAGCGTCTGCGTACGAGAACGGCTCGACTCCGCAGTTCGTGGTGGTCAACTCCAGCTCCAGGGCTTTGCCCACGGTGACCGTGAGGGTGAGTACGAAGGAGTGTGGCCAGGCCGCCCGCGTCTCGGAGTCGTCCTTCAGCTCCAGACGCAGCCGCGTGCGTCCGTCCGACAGCTGGGCGGTGTCGAGGGGCGTCCACACGCGAGTTCGCGCGAGGCCGTGAGCGGGCAGGTCCTTTCGCGAAGGATGGGGTCCGAACCAAGGCCAGCAGAGGGGGATGCCACCGCGAATCGCTTTGCCTCGCTCAAACGCGCTGAGCGGGCTCAACCACAGCACGGGCTCTTCCCCGGTGGGCTTGAAGCGCGTCACCTGGGCGCCCAACAGGTAGACCTCCGCTTCCGCGAAGGCGTTGGTGATCTGAAAGCGGGAGAGCCCCTGGGCGTCGTCCTCTATCCGAATCACGCCGGGAATGGAAAACATGGTTGCTCCTTCTTGCCACGCGATCGAGCGACTCCCTGGTTCCGGGAATGTCCCCCGGCTCAGCCGCAACCCACGTGGGCCGGCCCCATGAGCGTTTGCTTGAAAGTGCCGCCGGGCGTGAGCGCACCGCGGCAAACCGCGCAGATGTCCTCGCGGGGAGGATCCTGCGCGAACGAGATGGTCTCGCCCGAGGCCAAGGTCAATCCGCCTTTGAGTCTCAGGCTGAGCGTGGACAGCCAGGCGCTGCTGCCGTCCGCGAAGTTGAAGGCGTTGAGACTGGTGAGATAGCGACAACCGCCTCCGTCGAACCAGACGTCATAGGGGCCATCGAGATCTCCGGGTCGCGGCCGGTCGCGGCGCCCGGGCATTTCCGCCACCAGACGCAGGATCCGCGCGACCTCATCGAGCGACGCCTGTGGGTTGAGGGGCACCATCACCATTGGAGAATTGCCATCCCAGGATGGTATCAATTCGGACCACGAGCCTCCACCCGGTCGCTGAAGCAGGGCCGGGGAAAACGTACGCACCGCGTTTCCTCGCGCACAAGGACGGTGAACAGCTCACCCGGTCGCTGAGGGATGTCCGGGGCAAACGTAGGGGCACCCCTTGTGGGTGCCCGTCCCTATTTATTTAAAAGCGGTCGAGCGCGCAGCGCAGCCTGGCCCTGGTCCAAGCGACCGACCGAGGGGGCCTTCGAGTGTCAGCCGAGCCGGGAAGATTCCGTGCTGTCGCTCCTGACGAACGGCGCGGGGCCCCCATCCCCGCGATCATGAGGGACGGTCGGCCGACTCCGTTCGGGCGCGCCGCATCGCCCTCCGCACTTGCCTTCCGCGCGACGCGTACCTCCGCGCCTTGTTGCCGCGCATCGTGGGCAGCTGCGGGCGATGGGCCTTCCTCGCCCTCACATACTCTGGCCTCCAAGGGGTCTCAATGAACGGGGCGGGGCCCCCATCCCCGCGATCATGAGGTACGGGTCGGCCCGCTCCGTTTGAGGTGAGCGAAGGCCCAATTCACTTGGGCCGTAGCGATGGGGGTCTGGGGGGCGGGGTCGTT
>CAZFQH010000400.1:0-4346 GCA_964520805.1 uncultured Acidobacteriota bacterium
AGGCTGGCCCGGTGGTTGCCGGATGACGGCCGCGTTTGGTTACTCCGCGGACATGAACGGGTAACGCCAATCGGTGGCGGGTGAGAACGTTTCCTTGATGGTGCGGGCCGAGACCCAGCGCATGAGGTTCATCTTCGACCCGGCCTTGTCGTTGGTGCCAGACCCGCGGGCGCCGCCGAAGGGCTGCTGGCCGACCACCGCTCCCGTCGGTTTGTCGTTGATGTAGAAATTTCCGGCGGCCTGGCGGAGGATGTGGGTGGCTTCGGCCACGGCGCGACGGTCGCGCGAGAAGATCGCCCCGGTGAGGGCGTAGGGGGAGGTCTGGTCGACGATGTTGAGGGTCTCGATCCACTGTTCGTCGGGGTAGACGTAGTACGTCACGACCGGTCCGAAGATCTCCTCGCACATCATGCGCTCGCCCGGATCGGCGGCTTCAACCAGAGTCGGCTCGATGAAGTAGCCGTGCTCCTTGTTAGCACCTCCGCCCGCGACCACCTTGTTGTGCTTGCGTGCGTGGTCGATGTAGCTCGCGATCTTATCGAAAGAGGATTCGGAGATGACCGCTCCCATGAAGTTGCGGAAGTCCGAGGTGTCGCCGATCTTGATGTCCTTGATGATCGCGACCGTTCGTTCGATGATGTTCGCGGCAAGCGACTTCGGGAGGTAAACCCGCGAGGCCGCGGAGCACTTCTGGCCCTGATACTCGAAGCCGCCGCGCGCGATGGCGACCGCCACTTCCTGAGGATCGGCCGAAGGATGAGCGACGATGAAGTCCTTGCCCCCGGTTTCGCCAACCAGACGCGGGTAGGCTTTGTATTTCGCGATGTCGTTGCCCACGCGGCTCCAGATCGACTGGAAGACCTGGGTGCTGCCGGTGAAATGAACGCCGGCCAGATCGGGCGAGGAGAGGATCACGTCGGTGATCATCCGCGAATCCCCTGAAACGAGGTTCACGACACCCCGGGGCATGCCCGCTTCCTCGAGGACGTTCATGATGACCCACGCGCTGCGCATGGACGTGTGAGCGGGCTTCCACAAGACGACGTTGCCCATCAGCGCGGGAGCGGTGACGAGGTTGCCGCCGATGGCCGTGAAGTTGAAGGGCGAAATGGCGTAGACGAAGCCTTCCAGCGGCCGATAGTCGGTCTGATTCCACATCCCGTCGCTGGAGATCGGTTGCTCGCGAAGCAGATCCTGGGCGAAGGACACGTTGAAGCGGAAGAAGTCCGCGAGTTCGCAGGCCGCGTCGATTTCAGACTGGTGGATCGTCTTCGACTGGCCGAGCATTGTCGCCGCGTTGATGTCCGCCCGGTACTTGCCGGCGAGCAGATCGGCGGCGCGCAGGATGACCGCAGCGCGGTCTTCGAAGCGCCAGGCCCCCCAGTCTTGCTGGGCCCGTTTGGATGCGTCGATCGCGGCCTGGATGTGCGCGGGGGTCGCTTCGTGCGAGTCGGCAAGAACGTGACGGTGATTGTGGGGGGAGACCACTGTGGCAGTCTTGCCCGTCGACACTTTCTGTCCATCGATCACGAGGGGAATGTCGACCCGTTCGGCACTCCTGGACTTGAGCCTGGACTTGACCTCGGCCCGTTCCGGACTGTCCGGAGCGTAGGTCTTGACCGGTTCATTTCGGGCTTCGGGGACGCGGCGGATTGCGGTAATGCTCATGAGTGAGAGGCTCCTTTTTGCCTTGGATTCTTTTGGCCCTTGGTACTCAACGGATGGGGCCTATGAGCGGTCTAAGCTCAACAGATGGAGAGACCGTGGTGTGCGATCGGCCGCTTGACATTTCGCGCTCCGGGCCCCATTATCTCTCAGTACTGGACAGATAGAGCTTTTGTCGATCGCCGCTCGCCCACGTTCGGTTGTTTGAATTTCGGAGGTTCTCCCCATGGGTCTTTCCGCATCGGAACTCGCCAGGAAAACGGCGCTACACGCCCTGAATCGGCTGGGCTTTGGTCCCAGGCCGGGCGACGTCGAGGCGGTCCTCGACCGTGGCGTGGAGGACTACATTCGGAAGCAGCTCGATCCCGCGCCCGACGCCGCCCTCGAATCCCGACTCGCGCCAATGCAGAACACCTTGCGCCTTTCGACCACGCAGGTGCTCGTCACCTATGCGGATTCCGGAAACCTCGCCTCCTCAGTCCAGGCCTATCTCGACAATTTCCAGAACGCCAAGATCATCCGATCCGTTCACACCGTCAACCAGCTTGACGAGGTTCTGGCCGATTTTTGGTTCAACCACTTCAACGTCAACATCAACGACGGTTTTGTCCGTTACGCCATCCAGTCGTTCGAGCGGGACGCCATCCGCCCCCACGCGATGGGCAAGTTCGCGGACCTGCTGAAGGCGACCGCCGAACACCCGGCGATGCTGTACTACCTCGACAACTACCTTTCCACTGCGGCGCGCACAGTCAACGGGCGTCTGGTTCAGGGGTTGAACGAAAATTACGGTCGCGAACTCCTCGAGCTTCACACCGTCGGCGTTGACGCGGGCTACACCCAGGCCGACGTCTACGATGCCGCCCGCGCATTCACCGGGTGGGGTATCGACAACACCGGCCGCGGAGGCAACTTCCGGTACCTCTCGACATCGCACGACACCGGAGCCAAGAGCGCCTTCGGGCTGCAGCTGTCCGCGGGCGGCCAAAAGGACGACGGAGAACGCCTGATCAAGTATCTCGCGACGCATCCGAACACGGCGCGATTCATTTCAACCAAGCTGGCGCGGAGGTTTGTGGCCGACAATCCGCCGCAGAGCCTGGTAGACCGGATGTCGGAGGTCTGGCTCGCCACCGATGGCGACATCAAGGCGGTGGTGAAGGCGATGATCGGCTCTTCCGAGTTCTGGTCGGAGGCGTTTAGTTCCGCGGGCAAACCGAAGACGCCGTTTGAATACGTCGTCAGTTCGATCCGCGCGGTCGGGGCCGAGGTCTCAAGCGCCACCCGCGGTGTCGGAGCCTATCTGTCTCAGATGGGCCAGCCCATGTATCAGTGCATTCCGCCGACGGGTTACTCCGACAGCGGCGCCGAATGGCTCAATCCCTCCTCCCAGATCTACCGCATGAACTTCGCGCTCGATCTGGCCCAGGGCCTGGTGACTGGGGTGACCGTCAACGTGCGTAACTTTGCCCTTGGCGCCGACCTGAACAGCCCCTCCTCCGTGGCCAAGGCCGCGAACAGCGAGGTTTTTGGCAGCACCTTCGCTCCCTCCACCCTCGCCGCCGCAAGTCGTGTCGATACCCGTATAACCAATCCATCGGCGGCGGTACGGGTCTCGGCCCTGCTGCTCGCGGCTCCCGAGTCTCAGGTCCGGTAGGAGTTAGATCATGAACATGCCCTTTGACCCCTCCCGCCGTATCTTCCTCCGCGGCGCTTCCGCAGCCGCGGTAGGAATCGGATTCGGCCCTTCAGCCCTGATGTCTCGGACCGCCCAGGCCGCCGCCGGCCAGAAGGTCTTCGTTCAGGTCTTCATCCGCGGCGGGGTCGACACTCTGAACATGGTGGTGCCCTACGGGGAGTCGGCCTACTACGACATTCGCGGGGCCATTGCCATTCCGCGTCCCGGACAGACAAACGGCGCCCTTCGGCTCGACGACACCTTCGGACTGCATCCGGCCCTCGCGGACCTTATGCCGCTGTGGAGCGACGGCCGTCTCGCCATTGTCGACGCGGTGGGAAACAACGACCTCACGCGTTCCCACTTCGACGCCCAGGACTTCATGGAAACGGGCACGCCGGGCAACAAGAACACCCCGACGGGATGGCTCGACCGGGTCCTCAAGATGATGCCGGGGAGCAGCGTCTCCGAAGCGGTCGCTTTTCAGGCCCAGCTTCCGCGTTCGTTCATGGGTCCCGAGCCGGTTCTTGTGGCCAGCAACCTCACGAGCTTTAATCTGAAGGTCGGGACCAACTGGCGGACGGAAGCCGAGGCCGCTCTTCGCGACATGTACGGATCCCGTCAGGATGCCGTCGGCAAGGTGGGCCGCGAAACCTTCGAAGCCATCGACACCATCGTGCGGTCGCCGGTCCTGACCGTGGCACCCGGGAACGGCGCGGTGTACCCGAACGTGAGCATCGGAACCTCCTTGCGCCAGGCCGCCCAGATCATCAAGGCCGGCCTCGGCACCCGCACCATCTTCGTGAGCGTAGGCGGTGCTTTCGACACCCACTCGGGCCAGCTCGCGGCGCACCAGACCGAGTTGCCCCGAATTGGCGGCTCGCTCTCGGCCTTCGCGCGAGATCTGGGTCCCCTGATGGATGATGTCGTCCTGATGCTGGTCTCCGAGTTCGGACGCACCGCGTTCGTCAATGGATCGGCCGGCACCGATCACGGCTCCGGC
>CAZFQH010000401.1:0-4345 GCA_964520805.1 uncultured Acidobacteriota bacterium
TGAAGAAGGCGGCGGGGCGAATCTCCGAACGGATGGGTCACGGGCGCTTCTGAGGGACGGCCCCTGGAACTCTGCTGAAGCTACGCAGGCACCCTTCCGGGCCAGATCCACACCCGCTAGCGTTGAGAATCGAGACGAATGATGCCGATGACGCCGGCCATCGCGGTGAGCAGTGATGTCCCAAGAAAGCACATGGCGAGTCCACCTGCGCTTTCGATCGGTGCGAACAGCCAGGCCATCATGTAGCCGAGGCTGCCAAGAGTGAGGCACCAGCCCACGAAGCGGCGACGAGCCTGGTCCGCTTTCGGATCGCAGGCTCCTCGCGACAGGGGAAGAGGAGATTTTGGGACGGCGCTTGCGTAGATGAAGGAAACCATGCCCGCGACGGCGCCTTGCAGCCGACGCGCGAGTTCGGCGTCGAGGTATTCCGGGGACAGTGCGCTCAGCATCTTCACTGCGGTCAGAAACACCCCTCCGATGATCAAACCGCGTCCGATCTCGCCTTGCGCGTCCCGTATCTGATCTGTCTTCATAGTCCCTTTGCTTTCACCCGCGCCAAAACTGGAGTTCTTCGATTGTGCGTCACGTCGACGCCGACCGCCTGTGCGAATCCGAGCAGCGCCTCCTCAAGGACCGACATCTTCAGCCGGTACGTGATGGTGCGGCCGATCTTCTCGGCCTGAATCAGATCCGCGTTCAGGAGCACCGAGAAATGCGCGGACATCGTGGGCTTCGAGACGGCGAACGGATCGGCGAGTTCGCCCGCCGTCATGGGCCTGCGCTGGAGAAGCTGGAGGATGCGACGCCGAGTCGGATCCGCCAACGCTTTGAACACCGCATTCATGTCGATATTTAGCCAAATATCTAACTAAATGTCAAGCGCAAACTCTTTCAAGGTCACCCTTGAGGGTTTCCATCCACTTCGGAACCACCACCAACGGCTTCGGCGTGCTCGCGCTATCCTTCGGAGCGTCGGGCGCTTGGATCGGTGGTCCTTCGGCGTCATCGAGCGTCGCGACCGCCTGCGGCCGTGATTTTGTGGAAGAACCAACGGTCCCTGAGTCCGACGCAGGGGATCCGGTCGAGCGCGCAGCCTGGCCCTGGGCCAAGGGACCGGCCGAAGAACGCGTGAAATGAGGCCTTGTGGCTTGGGTTTCTTGGGAGGTGAGCACATGGAGACGCGCGCGACGGGAATCAGCCGGGTGCTCTGGCAGATCCTGTTCCTTAACGTGCTCGTGGCCTCGGCCAAAGCCGCATGGGGAATCATCAGCGGGTCCACGGCCATGCTCGCGGACGGAATCCACTCTTTCACCGATGGCGCGGGGAACATCGTGGCCCTCATCGCCATGCACGCGGCGAAGAAGCCCCCCGACGAGGACCATCCCTACGGGCACCACAAGTACGAGTCGTTCGCGAGCGCGGCCATCGGGCTCATGCTGTGCTTTGCGGCGTGGAAGGTCGTGAGCGGCTCGGTGACGGCACTCATGGCTTTCGCCCAGAGCGGCGTCCATCCGAAGGTCGAGGTCACGACGACGTCCTTCGCGGTCATGATCATCACGCTCGCGGTCAACCTCTTCGTGGTGTGGTTCGAAACCCGCCGCGGGAAGGAACTGGGCAGCGATGTGCTGCAGGCCGACGCGAAGCACACGCTGTCGGACGTGTGGGTGACCGTGGGCGTGCTCGTCTCCCTGATCCTGGTGAAGTACGGAGTTCCCATCGCCGACCCGATCATCGGCCTGTTCGTGGCCTTCGCCATCCTCTGGGCGGCCTTCGAGGTCTTCAAGGGTGCGCACACAACCTTCTCGGACCAGCAGAGACTGGACGCCAGCGACGTCATGAAGAAGGTCAGAGCCTTCAAAGGCGTGCAGGGCTGCCACAACATTCGTTCCCGAGGGACGGGCGCCATCATCCACATGGACATGAGCATCCTCGTGGATCCCGTGATCACCGTTGAGAAGGGGCATGCGATCGCGCGCGATCTCGAAGCCTGGCTGTGCGATCAGTACGTGGGACTCACGGACGTCGTGATACACGTAGAACCGGACGACGAGGACCAGCGAAGCCGGTCCCCCCGATGATTACGCCGGCGCGCCGGCCCTGACCAGGGTGCCGTCGAAATGCCTCACCCTATGCCCCCGCCTGAACCGTAGGGGCCGGGCATGCCCGGCCCGCCGGATGTTGGTTGGGTCAACGAACACACCGTCGGCCAGAGTGACCGACTCCGCCCAAGGGCGCTTTCACCCGTTCGCGACGGGCGTACACTGCGCCAATGAAATCCTTCATGCGGCGGGTCATGGTGTCGGGTTTTGTCACAGCGGGGCTCGTCGCCATCAATTCGGCGCAGGTGACGCGGGCTCAGGCTAGGCCGGAGGCCTTGGCTCCGTTCGACATCCTGATCCATCGTCACGTCATGGTGGCGGCGCGCGATGGCGTCCGTCTCGCCACCGACATCTACCTTCCGGCGCGGAATGGCGTCGTCGCGACTCGCGTGCCCGCGATCGTCGAGCGTACGCCCTATAACAAGGATCGGGGGCCGGAGGCGCTGGTGAATTTCTTCGTGCCGCGCGGTTACGCCCTCGTTTTGCAGGACGTCCGTGGTCGCTATCGGTCAGAAGGCCGGTGGCGCCCCATCACGGACGATGGTCAAGATGGCGCGGACCTCCTGAAGTGGATCGCCGAGCAGCCGTGGTCGAGCGGCAAAGTGGGCATGGTCGGCACGTCGTACGCGGGCGCCACCCAGCACGCGGTCGGAATCACCAACGCCCCGGCTCTCGCGGCGCTGGTGCCGGTCGATGCGATGAGCGATCCCGGCTATTTCGGCGTCCGCCACAATGGCGCGTTTGAACTCCGGTGGTTGAACTGGATCCTGACCCTCGGGAACGCGAGCGGAATGAGCGCCGGCCCGGCCGGCCTTTCGCCGGGCATCTATGGACAGCTTGCTGGCCTCCGTGCGGCGAAGGATCCTTCGGCCGGGCCTGCGCTCACCGCGATGGGGGACCGGGTGCGCGAGTTCGTGAAGGCGCTGCCCCTTCGCCCGGGGACCACACCCTTGAAGTTCGCCCCGGACTACGAAACGTGGCTGATCGAGGCCATGCGGCACGGCGACAACGACGCGTTCTGGGCGGACATGGGCTCAAGTGTCATCGATCATGTGGCCCGCTATCAGGATGTGCCGGTCATGCATCTCACCGGGTGGTACGACTCCTGGGGAGCTCAGGTGGCGAATCTCAACTACGTGGAACTCTCGAAGGTCAAGAAACAGAAGCAGCGCCTGATCGTCGGGCCGTGGACGCACGGTGGACAGGGCACGAGCTTTTCCGGCAACGCGGAGTTCGGACCCACGGCCGCCCTCAACATGAACGAACAGCGCCTGCGGTGGTTCGAGCGGTGGCTCAAGGGCGTGGACAACGGGGTCGAAGGCGATACCCCGGTTCGCATCTTCGTGATGGGCTCCGGGGAGCCCTACAAGACGAAGGAGGGCCGCCTGTTCGTGGGCGGGGTCTGGCGCGACGAACGCGAATGGCCGCTTTCGCGCGCGGTCAACACCGACTACTTCCTTCACGCGGACGGCACGCTGTCCACCAAGACGCCGGGCGAGGCGCCGCCCACCCGTTACGACTTCGACCCGCGACGGCCGGTGCCGACGATCGGCGGCAATGTGTCATCCGAGGGCGTGCTCATGCTTCGAGGCGGCCAGGATCAGCGCTGCACCACCGACAACTGGCTGTGCCCGGACACCCTGCCGCTCTCCGCCCGTCCCGACGTGGTCGTCTTCCAGACGCCGCCCCTCGACCGGGACGTCGAGGTGACCGGACGCCTCATCGTGAAGCTCTGGGCGAGTTCCGACGGGCCCGACACTGACTTCACCGCGAAGCTTGTCGATGTCTACCCGCCAAATGGCGACTATCCGGCGGGTGTCGACCTGAACGTCGGCGACAGCATCGTTCGCGCGCGCTATCGAGACTCGCTCAAGACCAGCAAACCCCTCGAGCCGGGGAAGCCCTACGAGTTTACGATCGAGATGTATCCGACTTCGCTGGTGTTTCGCCGCGGGCATCGCATCCGCGTCGATATCTCGAGCAGCAACTTTCCGCGTTTCGACGTGAATCCGAACACCGGCGAACCACTCAACGAGCAGCGCCGCTCACGCGTGGCCGTGAACAGCATCTACCACGATCCGCTGCATCCTTCGCGCATCACTCTGCCCATCATCCCCGCGACTGAAGCCAAAGCGAGCGAATCGTCAAGCCCGCGTTGATGGGCGGGGGGGGCAGCGTCGCCGTCATTCGCACCGTAGGGGCCGGGCAGGCCCGGCCCGCCGGATTCCTCGAGACCATAAATCGCC
>CAZFQH010000402.1:0-4343 GCA_964520805.1 uncultured Acidobacteriota bacterium
GCCGCGCTCGAGAATGTATTGGCTAAATCCGAAGGACGCGCGGGTTCAAGGTGGGCCGGAAGAGGCCCCGCCCCTTCGCGGAGGCCTCGGTTCCCCCGACGGGCCCCGCTCGCCCCGCAGGCGGGGTCGCAGACGTCCCGGACGACCGCGCGATCCGGCGGCCTAGCCCGACAAGCCCCGATAAGCAAGGACAAAGACCCATGACCAAAACAAAACTCAAGGCCCTGACCGGCCCCGAAATCGAGAAAAGCCTCCCCGAGCTTCACGGATGGCGATACACACGCGGCGCCCTTCGCTGCGAGTTCAAGTTCGAGACCTTCAAGAAGGCGCTTCAGTTCGTCACCAAGGTCGCGGCCCTGGCCGAAAGTGCCGACCACCACCCGGATATCGACATCCGCTTCAATGTGGTCAGGCTGGCCCTCAGCACCCACGACGTGTCCGGGGTTTCCGCGCGAGATTTTTCTCTGGCCAAAATCATCGACGGCCAGAGCATCGCCCGTTCCGCGACTTAGGAGAAAGTAGATGCTGTCATTCGTTCCTGTCATTGCGTTGATCGCTGCCACTTCCGACCCGGGCCGTTCCGGGCCGGTCCCTCTCCGCGAGGCCGCCACGAGGGCGGTCGCAGGTGAAGCATCCGCGGTGCAAACCGATCCCGCGACTCCGGCGGGAGTGACGATCACTCACGAAGACGGAAGGACCACGCTCTCATTGGACAACGCGCGTATCTCGCTGTCCAACCGGCTCCAAATCCGTTTCATCAACGAGACGCCGGCCGGCAACACGCGGTTGCCCGGAACGACCACCGACGGCCAGTCGAAGGCCTCCTTCCGGATTCGGCGGGCCAAAACCTCCCTCGAAGGCTGGGTCTGGAAGAAGGAACTGACCTTCGACCTTCAGCTCTCCTGGGCGGGGCCGGAGGCCGGCGCATCCACCCAGACTCCACTCGAGGACGCGCTTCTGACCTGGGATGCATCGAAGAAAGGTTCGTTCCTGATCACCATCGGCCAGTTCAAGACCCCGCTTGGACGCCAGGAAATGACGAGTTCGGGCCGGCAGCAGTTCGCCGACCGGTCTTTGCTGAGTGGCGAGTTCAGCCGTGGGCGTGACGTGGGGATTCAGTTTCACGGCCGCGCGGCGAGCGACAAACTCGCGTACTTCGCGGGCGTCTTCAACGGCAACGCGGCGAGCCGGGGGTCGAACGACAACTCCAAGCTCCAGTACAACGGCCGCTTGAGCTACGAGCCGCTGGGCCCGGTTTCCCTTTCGGAGAGCGCCTTCGAGGGGTGGGATAAGCCGCTGCTCGCCGTGGCCGCTCAGTTCGAAAACAACGACCTGTCCGGTGCCACTAACCTGACCGACCTGAACACCACCGTCGTGGGCGGCGATCTCGTCTTCAAGCACAAGGGCTTCTCGATCTTCGCCGAGTACTTCAATCGCAAGCGCAAGCTTGAGGCCAACAGCGGTTCGAACCCGTCGGGCGGAACCCCCGCGGCCGCGGGCGGCGCGTACCACTCGAATGCGTACCATATCCAGGCGGGATACTTCCTCAAGCGTGACAAGGTCGAGATCGCCGGTCGCATCGCGGGTTACGATCCGTCCGACCGGTTTCCTTCCAACAACCGCCGGGAAACCGGTGGGGCCTTGATCTACTATTTCCTGAAGCACAACCTCAAGGTGCTGGGCGATTTTCGGGCCTTGCGCGACGACCTCGTGCGCGGCACCGAAAAAGAGCTTCGGATCCAGGCGCAGTTCCACTTTTAACGGGGTGAAAACATCGTGAAGCGATTCCCAAAGGCGATCGTTCTCGTCTCTATCCTGTCCCTTCCCGGCTCGGGTCGGGCGCCGTTTGCCGCCCCCGGCGTGGTCGGCGACAAGGTGTTCTCATCGCTTGCCGCCGCCTCGAGCGTACGCGTGATGGTGCTCTTCGAGGGAGACGACCTGTCTCTCACCGACCTGGCCTCGCGGTCGAGGATCATTGCCGAACGTCGCGCCGCCGTCCTCGACCAGTTGCCCGCCTACGAGTTTCGGGTCACCGAGACCTTCGAGAACATCTCCGCGATCGGCGGCTACGTCACCATCGACGGCCTTCGGAAGCTGGTGCGGGACTATCGGGTCGAGCGCATTGATCTGGATATTCCAGGGAAGATGGCTCTTGTCGAGAGCACCGACCTCGTTCGGGCCAGGGAGGTGCAGGCCCTGGGCATCACCGGGAGCGGGGTCATAGTGGCGGTGCTCGATACCGGTATCGACAGCGACCACCCGGACCTTCAGGACGACATCGTGGCCCAGCAGTGTTTCTGCGCCAATGCGGATGGCAGCGGATGTTGCCCCGGTGGCCGCACCGAAGCCTCGGGTCCGGGAGCCGCCGAGGATGATCAGGGGCACGGAACCCACGTGGCCGGCATCATCACGTCCGGAGGGCGAGTGGCGCCGCTCGGCATGGCCCCCGACGCCAAGATCGTCGCGGTGCGCGTGCTCGACAAATCCGGAGCCGCCACTTCCGCCGCTCAGTTGCTGAAAGCTTTTGACTGGATCATCAAGACTCAGCCCGCGGTGAAGGTCGTGAACATGTCGGTGTACTTCGGCAGCTTTGCGGGCCAGTGCGACGCTGCGACCTCTTTCACCTCCGCCTTGAGCCAGGCCGTGAACACCCTGCGCGCGCGAGGCACCCTCACTGTGGCCGCGGCCGGGAACGAGGCTAACAAGGGGGCCATTGGAACTCCGGCCTGCCTCACCAATGCCATCGCCGTGGGCGCCAGTTACGACGGGAATGTGGGCACCATCAGTTTCGGCTGCACCGACGCCTCCACCGCCGCCGACAAGGTGGCCTGCTTTTCCAACAGCAGTTCGGCGGTTGACCTGCTGGCCCCCGGAGCCGCCATAACTTCGACCGGGCTCAGTGGGGGAGTGTCGACGTTTGCCGGCACCTCCCAGGCGGTGCCCCATGTGGTGGGGGCTTTGGCCCTGCTCCTTCAAGCCCAGCCCGGGGCCACCGCCCTGCAGCTCGAGACTGCACTCAAGACATCCGGCCGGCAGATTACCGACTCGAACGGCGTAGCCGTCGGCCGTATCGACGTCGCCGCCGCGGTCGCCGCGATAAAGCGGTAGTGACCTCTCGTCGTTTCTCAGCAGAAGCTCAACGAACGAAGGCGAGCGCGCAGCGCGCAGCCTGCCCTTGGGGCAGCGCGCAGCCTGCCCTTGGGGCAGCGCGCAGCCTGCCCTTGGGGCACGAAGCAACCCCCTCGATCTGGCTACGATCCTGTTCCTACCGCGTCAACTTTCGGTATTTGATGCGGTGGGGCTGGTCGGCGTCGGTGCCGAGGCGGCGATGGCGATCGGCCTCGTAGTCCTGGTAGTTCCCCTCGAACCACACCACCTGGGAGTCGCCTTCAAACGCCATGATGTGCGTGGCGATACGGTCGAGGAACCAGCGGTCATGGGAGACGACCACCGCGCAGCCCGCGAAGTTGACGAGGGCTTCTTCGAGTGCTCGCAGCGTATCGACGTCAAGGTCGTTGGTCGGTTCGTCGAAGAGCAGGACGTTGCCGCCGCTCTTGAGCAGTTTCGCGAGCTGAAGCCGGTTGCGCTCTCCGCCTGAAAGATCCCGAACCTTCTTCTGCTGGTCGGGGCCGCGGAACCCGAACGAGGCGCAGTAGGCACGCGAGTTCATCTCTCGCTTGCCCACAAACACCAGATCCTTGCCGCCGTCGGAGATCTCTTCCCACACGTTGAACTGGGCATTGAGGGCTTCGCGGGACTGGTCGACGTAGGACAGCGCCACGCTGTCGCCGATCTTCAGGGTGCCCGAGTCGGGCTGCTCCTGGCCCATGATCATGCGGAAGAGCGTGGTCTTGCCGGCGCCGTTCGGGCCGATGATGCCGACGATGCCCCCGCGGGGGAGGTTGAAGGCGAGGTCATCCATCAGCAGGTTGTCGCCGTAGGCTTTGCGCAGACCCTTTGCTTCGATAACCAGGTCGCCCAGACGCGGCCCGGGCGGAATGGTGATTTCGCGGCGGTTGTCCTGCTTTTCCGCCGCCTGCTCCTCGGCCAGCAGCTCCTCGTAGTGGGCCAGACGGGCTTTGCCCTTGGACTGGCGCGCCCGCGGCGCCATGCGGATCCACTCGAGCTCGCGGTCGAGGGTTTTCTGCCGGCTGCTCGTCTCTTTTTCTTCGAGGGCGAGCCGGTTCTTCTTCTGCTCCAGCCAGCTCGAGTAGTTGCCTTCCCATGGAATGCCCTGACCGCGATCGAGTTCGAGGATCCAGCCCGCGACGTTGTCCAGGAAGTAGCGGTCGTGGGTGATGGCGACGACCGTGCCCTTGTACTCCTTCAGGTGACGCTCCAGC
>CAZFQH010000403.1:0-4303 GCA_964520805.1 uncultured Acidobacteriota bacterium
GGGCGGGGCCGTTCAACGCCCCCCAGCTAATCAAAAGCAATGGTCGGGATGGGAGGATTTGAACCTCCGACCCCCTGCACCCCAAGCAGGTGCGCTATCCAGGCTGCGCTACATCCCGACGTACGTCAACGTAAGAGCGGCGGAGTCTACCAGCCTTCGGCGAAGGACTCGACTCTGTTTCAAACGAAAGAGACGATCTACTTTCGGTCGAGGACTTTGAGAAGAGCCTTCAACTCGTCTTTGACTTCCTGAAGGATCGCACGGGTTTTGTCATCGCGAGCGACCGCAGGCTCGGCGGAGGAGGGAGGATGGGCCATGGCCGCGCGAATGGCCGCGGCGGAAGGCGTGGGGCCGATCTTCGTATCGGGCTCGGCGCCTTCAAAAGCGGTTTCGAGAGCGGCCGGCGAAACGGGAGTGTCGACGCGGCCCGCCTGTTCCTGCTCGATCTTCTTGCGCGCCCCGGCAACCGTGAAGCCCTCGCCGTAGAGCAGTTCCTTGATGCGGATGACGGTTTCGATGTCGCGCCTTCGGTAGATCCGCTGGCCGGAACTGTTCTTCGCGGGGGCCAGGGTCGGAAACTCGGTCTCCCAATAGCGAAGCACGTAGGGTTGAATGTCCGTAAGTTCGCAAACTTCCCCGATCTTGAAGAACAGCTTGTTCGGGATCTTGCGCTCAGCCATTGGACCTGGAAACCCCATTTGTCATCACACGGAGGCTTCCGACGAGACGGTCGCCGCTTCGACCTGCGGCGAAGAACGGAAGAAAATGGACTTCCTCGAACGGATGGCGATGATGTCGCCGGTTTTTGGATTGCGGCCGCGCCGTTCACGGCGAGTCTTCACCAGGAAGGTGCCAAAACCCGTGATTTGGACTTTTTCTCCCCGAATCAGCCGTTCGCGGAGCAACTGGAAGAAGGTGTCCACCAAGCGCGCCGCCTCACGGCTGGATAGGCCGCCGTGGCGTTCGTACACGGCGCGGGCGATATCGGCCTTGGTCAAAGAAAAGACTCCCTAACCTGGGAACGCGGGGAAGAGCATCGGGGAAAAGTGCAGAGAAAAATTCATTGCTTCAGCGCTTTAAGCCGGTGCAATTAAACCGGATTATGAACGCCGCGATCTTCTCTTGTCAATGCGAGTTTTCGGAGACTGCAAAGGACTTGAAGACTCCGGTTTCATGTCTTTGCCGCTGCTCGGTTTACCGTCAGTGCGGGGACGCGGCACCGCCTTGCGCATCTTGAAAGATTGCGGTCCCGACCGCGAACGTCGAACCCGAAGCCAGATCCGGATCGGCGAGCCCGCGAATCCAAACTCCTTGCGCAGACAGTTGATGAGGAATCGCTCCGACGAGAAGTGGAGTTCCCCTTCGCGGTTGACGGAGAGGGTGAAGGTGGGCGGATCGACTCGGATCTGAGCCGCGTAGAGGAGGTTGACCCCTTCCGCACCTTTCTTGAAGCGGATGGGATTGCGAGCGACCGCGTCCTGCAGGCAACGATTGAGCGGCCCGGTGGGAACCCGGCGCGACCACTCCGATCGAGCATTATCAATGGCCGTGAACAAATCCTTGCGGCCCATTCCGGTCTTGGCGGAAACGAGGACCACCGGCGCGTACTCGAGAAATTTGATGCGCCACGAGAAGTCCTCCCGCATCTGCGCGGGAGTTTTGTCGAGCGACTTGGCAAGATCCCACTTGTTGACCGCGACGACCACCGCGCGCCCGGACTCTTGAACAAGGCCCGCGATGGTGGCGTCCATCTCACGCATCCCTTCCTCGGCCGAGACCATCAGGACGCAGACCTCGGCGCGATCGATCGCGCGCTTGGCCTGGACCACTGCCACATGATCGGCCCCATCTTCAAGCAATCGCACCTTGCGGATTCCCGCGGTGTCCACGAAGAGGTAGGGCTTGGCCTGCCACACGACTTCCGAATCCACAGCATCGCGAGTGGTGCCCGAGACCGGGGAGACGATCGAGCGCTCCTCCCCCACCAGTCGATTCAACATGGACGACTTCCCCACGTTGGTTCGGCCGACGAGCGCCACCCGGATGGGGCGCGTCCGGTCGTCGGTTTCCTGGATCTCGGGGGCCTTGACGAGATCGCAGATCAGGTCGAGAAGGTCGCCGATGCCCTCGTTGTGCTCCGCGGAGATCGGGAACGGCTCGCCAAAACCAAGGCGCGCGAAGTCGTTGGTGGCGCGGCGGCTGGCCTCGGCCTTATTGATCACCAGCAGCACGGGCTTCCCCGACGAGCGAACCTTGCGGGCGAGCGCTTCGTCGTCAGGCAGCAAACCGGATTGGGCGTCCACGAGCAGAACGACCAGCGAAGCCTGGCCGATGGCGACGTCCGCCTGAACCTTGCTGAGCTTCAGAAAATGCTCGTCGGCCCCGGGAGACAGCCCTCCGGTATCGACGATCGAGAACTCCTTCCGCTGCCACTCCACCCGGCCATAAGCGCGGTCCCGGGTCGAGCCCGGTTTGGAATCGACGATGGCCTGCCTGCGTCCGGTAAGGCGATTGAAAAGAGTGGACTTACCAACATTGGGCCGACCCACCACTGCGACGAGCGGCCGGGTGTCGGTTTCGGTTGGGGATTCGGGGTTCACATCGTCTATCCTAATTGCACCAGCCTATGCGACCCGTTTTGCTCCACCGCCGCATCCTCTCGATCCCGCCGGATTTGGCCGTGCAAACCCCTTCGCGGAAAGAAGTCCGATGAGTCTCATCAAGGCCGATCTTATTGACCAGGTGGCCCTGGCCGCCGACCTGACCCGCGTCCGTGCCGAGATGGCAACCGAAGCCGTCATCGAGTCCTTCAAGGACGCCCTCCTCAACTCCCAACGTATTGAGATTCGGGGATTTGGAGTCTTCATCATTCGGCCCCGCAAGCGTGGCATCGGTCGCAATCCTCGCACGGGTCAGGAAGTGCCGATCCCTCCGGGCCGAAGCATTCGCTTCAAGCCCGGAAAGGAAATCGAATCGACCGAGATCGTGGTGGCGCCCCCGGCTGAGGGAACCGAGCCGTAGAAAAGGGTACCCCTACAACCGCTGCGCGATCGCGTCGTGAACGAGGGCGAGCAGCGCGAGACAAGCGGTATCGGTGCGCAGGGTTCGCGGACCCATACCAATCCCGGCAAAGCCGTGCGCCGCGAGCAGGCCAAGTTCGAATGAGTTCCAGCCGCCCTCGGGTCCCACGGCCAGAAGAACGCGCCGGACTCTATTCCCCACTAGCGTCTCGCGCGCCGAAGCCGTCGCCGAAGGGTCAGCGACCAGTCGAAGACTCCCTTCGCAAAGACCATCGAGCTCGTCCTCGATCAGGATCCTGAATCGACGATGAATCGAAACCGCGGGCAAGCGACTGTCGCGCGCTTGTTGTAACCCCTCGATGAGAAGCGGCCGGTAGCATTCGGGGGTCAGAACGTGGGTGTCGAAGTAGGGTCGCTCGACCTTCTCCGCATTCGTGATGATGATCCGACCCACTCCGAGGGAAGCAAGTTGGGCCCAGAGCCGCCGCATCACTTTGGGCCTGGGTGCGGCCAGCAGGAGATCGACACGCGGCCTGTCTGGAGTGCTCTCCTCGAACACACACGCGAGCTCGACCGTCCCCGCCCCGGTGGAGAGCACGGTACCGGTGCCGCGTGGCCCATCGACCACACCCACTCGGACCGCTTGTCCGGGGACGACGCCCAACACCCCGATCAGGTGGGTAGCCCGCGAACCCGATAGCGGGACCCGCCCGTCCGGGCCGACTTCATGGGGTTCGAGAAGGAGGAGATTCAAGACGGAGTCTCTACATGAGGCTCAGCGGATCCACGTCCACCGAGACGCCTTGAAACCTGAGGCCGCCGAACTCGGCGACCAGGGCGTCGTGCACCGCCTCGCGAATCACTCCACGTCTCCCCCGCACCACCACCTGATAGCGGAACTCGTCCCGCACCTTCGACAGGGGGGAAGGCGATGGGCCGAGGACGCCGGTGGGCAGCTTCGCCTTCAGCCTTTGGGCGATGCCGCGGGCATTTTTCGCCACCTCGTCTTCCAAAGGCCCGCGGAAGAGGATGTTCACCATGGCGTCGTGAGGCGGATATCCCATCGTTCGCCGGAACTCCATTTCCCGATCGAAGAACGCGTCGTAGTCCTGGTTCTGAGCGAACTCGATTGCGTAGTGCTTCGGATTGTGGGTTTGCAGAAGGACCTCGCCCGGCAAGTCGGCCCGACCGGCTCGGCCCGCCACCTGAGTCAACAGGGCGAACGTTCGTTCCGCGGAGCGGAAATCCGGCAGGCCCAGGCCCACGTCCGCGTCGATCACCCC
>CAZFQH010000404.1:0-4290 GCA_964520805.1 uncultured Acidobacteriota bacterium
CCGTCATTTCCCTGGTTCGCGCGGTTTTTGACGACTTCGCGCTTCGAGTGGCCCTTCGAGCCGTGGCCAGGACCATGGCGCCTGGGTAGGGCGGGGACCTGCTATTCGGTGCTCGAAGCCTCGTGAGCGTCATCCGGCCATGGCGTTTGGGCCGGCTTTCCGGCGGCCTTCTTGATCTGTGACACCATCCGCTGAAGGTGCAAGAAGCGCCGGTACTTCTCTTCCACGGGGAGGGAGGCAAGCCAGCTACGCCGACGCGCCTTGTTGGCAAATACCTTTTGCGCCAGCTCCGCAACCGTCGGCGCGCTGAGACGGCTGCTGGCCGGACTTCGGTCAGGGGTCAGCGGATCAGAGTCAGTTTGCGCCATGCATCAACCAGTTGATGCCGCAAGAGTACGTCGTTCAAGCGTTCCCTGTCGACCGTCTCTCTCTCGGCCAGGGTGGCCAGGCGCTCCCGGTCCTTCGGCCGGTTGGTCTGCAACATGATCGCCATCAGATGTTCGAGGGTCAAGACCCGCACCGCCACCCCCTCGAACGTCCTGGAGACCGCGCGGTCCAGGGCTTCTCCAACCAGCTCGTTGTAGGCAGGCAGGAGTTGCACCGGCACGCCGCCGATGACGACGGCCTCAGCCTCTGAGTGGAATCCGCGAGCCCTCAGATCGTTGTAAATGGGCTCCAGGTTGACCAATAGTCCCGCTTGCGGGAGGACGCAGAAGATGTCGAGGTCGTAGGTGACGACCGGTTCATCGTGAAAGAGAAGCGCCATGGCACCCCCGATGGCATGGCGGCCGATGAGTCCCTCCCGTTCGAGGTCATTCATGGTCTGAAGCGCCAGCTTCATGACCGGGCGGCTCTCTCCATGGCTGTGGTGATCTCCAGCGTGCGCACGCTGAGCGTGGTGACGCGCCGGGGGAGATCGACGACTTTCTCCTCGTGGTCCGCGGGGCGGCAGATGTTGAACGTCTCGCGGATGGTCGGGTCCTTCGGCTTCTCTTCTTTGTACGGGTCGAGGATCCACTCTTTTCCACCCATCGACATGAGGTGGATACTAGGAGGCAAGGCGGCAAAAGGCCAAAGCGCGTCAGGCCCAGCTTCCCAGGGACTACGAATCCCTCCCGAGAAACTCAAGCGAGACCGTCACATTTCACGCAGTTGTGGTCGGTCCCTTGCCCCAAAGGCAGGCTGCGCGCTCGACCGGATCCCCTTCGTCGGACTCAGGGACCGTTGGTTTCTTCCAACAGCCACGGAGCGCGCAGCCTGGCCTGTGGTTCGTGAGTCGGCCTCCTGAGAATGCCGGCGGGGGGGGCGGTGCCGGTGCTATGGTCCCCCGCCATGACCATCCCTCCCCGCCGAATCGCCGGGCTCGCCCTCGCGCTCGTCCTCGCGCTGACCCTTCCCCTTGCGCTGATCGCTACCGCTCAGGAGCGAGAAGACCGCACACTCCTCAGCCAGACCGAGATGACCGCCATCATCAACGAAGTCTCGGGCGAACGCGCGATGCAACACGTTCTCGAGCTCGTGCCGTACCAGCGGGTGAGGCCGCCCTCGGAGTACACGGCACCCTATCGCGAGAGCCGGGTGATGGCCGACTTCGCGAAGCAGTACGGGTATAGCAACGTGACGATCGAGACCTACGGGACCCCGCAGAAGGCATGGCAGCCGACCGAAGGCGAACTTTGGATGATGACCCCCAAGCTCGTAAAGCTCTTCGACATCCATGACATCGCCCTCTCGCTCGCTTCCCTCAACGCCAACGGCGACCTGACCGCCGAACTCGTGGACGTGGGCCCGGGACGCGCGCAGGACTTCGAGGGCAAGGACGTCACCGGCAAGTTCGTTCTGTCCTCGGGTTCAACGAGTGCTGCCTACCAGCAGGCAAAGCAGCGCGGCGCTCTCGGCGTGCTCGGCATCAGCGCCATCGGCTACCAGAGGCAGGTCGACTTCCCGACCCAGATCGTCTCCTCGGTGGTGAATGTCGATCCCGGGCACGTGGCCTGGCACGTCACTCCTGAGGTCCGGCACAACCTCGCCGCTCTGATCACGCGCGGCGAGAAGATCACGATCCGCTCGATGGTGAAGAGCACGGAAGTTCTGGTGAAGTCCGAATACGTGCGGGCCGAGATCCCCGGTGACGGCAGCACCGCCCAGGAAGTGGCGATCGCGGCCCACCTCTACGAAGGCGTCATCAAGCAGGGCGCCAATGATGACAACTCCGGCTGTGCGCTCACCCTCGAGATCGGCCGCGCGTACATCAAGCTCATCAATGAAGGGAAACTTCCCCGGCCCAGGCGGACGATCAACTTCCTGTGGGTTCCCGAGATCGTGGGCACAAACGCCTACTTGAACGCCCATCCCGAGAAGAAGAAGGCGATCATCGGCACCCTCAACTTCGACATGGAGGCGATCCGCATCGCGGACAGCCGCAGCTTCTGGATCCTGCAGCGCACCCCCGACACCTTCCCGTCTTACCTCAACGACATCGCCCAGAGCATGATGGAGTACGTCGCCGACATCTCCCGTGAACGCGTCCGCTTCCGCCGGAACATCACCGGCTACGCGCCCACCCAGCCCGTCGAGTCGCCGCGCGGCAGCAAGGACGCCTTCTACATCAAGATCGACAAGCACTACGGGTCGTCCGATCACGTCACCTACATGCAGCACGGCATACCCGCGGTCATGTTCATCACCTGGCCGGACATGTGGTACCACTCCTCGGAAGACACGCCGGACAAGCAGGACTCGACCCAGTACAAGCGCGCGGCCACCGTGGGGCTCGGGTCGCTCTCGGTCCTGGCCTCCGGGACGAATGAGATGGCGGCGCGCGTCCTCGCGGAGAACCTGGGCCGCGGTCTCTCGCGCATGGGCGAATCGCACACCAAGGGTCTTGGTTACATGGCGGACGCCAAAGATGCCACCGCCCTCACGGTCGCTTACAAGGAGGCGAGGAACGCCATTCAGCATCAGGCCGGAATCGAGAAGGCGGTGGTGCGTTCGGCTTCGGTCCTGTGGACCGACGTGGCCGCGGGTCAGAAGAAGGCCGCGAGCTTCGAACCCTTGATCGACCAGCGTGCGGGCTCGCTGCTTAATGAAGTGAGGGCGGCTTATGCGCTTCAGGCCGGCGAGCGTTCCATGCCCGCGGCTGAGCCCGTGATAACCGCCGACGAGCGCGAGGCCGCGAATCTGCTCGTGGAGTTCGTTCCGCCGGCTCCGGGCAGCGGCCCGGGCGGCTTTGGTGGTGGTGGCGGCGGACGCGGCGCGCCTGGCGGCCCCTCCCTGCCCGACGAATTCAGCGCCGAGCTCAACCTCCTTCTGCGGAAGAATCTGACCGCACTTCAGATCCGCGATTTCCTCTCGGGCGAATTCACTCCGTTGCCTCTCGCCGACGTGATGGCGGTCCTGCGGGCAAGGGAAAAGGCAGGCTCGGTGAAGATCACCACAAAGCCCGGAAGGTAGAGTCGGCCACCCTGAACGGACATCGACCCGGCGCCCGTTGGTCAACTCGAGATCGTTGTTCACCAGGAGTTCACGACCACCACGGGGAAGACTAGCGGCTTTTCGGGAACGAGTGGCTGTGACTCCCCGGGTTTCTCGTCAAAGGCGCGTGCTTCGCAGCCTCAGGGCATTGGCGATCACTTTCGCGGTCGTCGAGCCCCAGCTTCTTCGCCACCGCCAGGGCAGTGATGCGGTGGTCGCCGGTCAACATTCGGTCAGGTTTCCGGTCTGGTCGACAACCAGCGTTTGGATCTTCTCAAGCGCCTCGATCGCTCATCACCTCCGGATGCATCGGGCACACATAGGATCAGACGGTCAGGGCCACCATCATTGGTCCTACCGCACCCGCCCCACGTGAATGAGAGAGGGCCGCGGCTACATTCGCAGATCGGCGGGGGCGTCGGGTTCTGCGGGCGGGAGTTCCCTCTTCTTCCACAGGAGGTAGATGGCGGGATACACGAGCAGCTCCATAAGAAACGATGTGGCGAGGCCGCCGACCATGGGGGCGGCCACGCGCTTCATCACGTCGGCGCCGGTGCCCATCGACCACATGATGGGCATGAGGCCCATCATGGCCGCCATCACCGTCATCATCTTCGGGCGGACGCGTTTCACGGCCCCATGGACGATGGCTTCGTGCAGATCGGCTATGGTCTTGAGCCGACCCTCCGCCTTGGCTTCGGCGTGGGAGAGATCCAGAAACAGCAGCATGAAGACGCCGGTCTCCGCGTCGAGACCCATGAGCGCGATCATGCCCACCCAGGCCGCGATCGACACGTTGTAGTCGAGCAGGTACAT
>CAZFQH010000405.1:0-4271 GCA_964520805.1 uncultured Acidobacteriota bacterium
GCATGGCACGATCACCATGCCGAGAGTGACGAACGAACCGCTGGAGATACGAGCGCCCTGGTCGTTGTCCTTATAAGAATGAGTGGCGAGAGCACGGACCTGATCGAGGGTGTAGTCCGTCTCGTGGAGCAGGGTGCGCGCTCCCCACCGGCTCAGGACGAGATGACTCTCGACATCCGTCTTTCGCAAGGCCTCAAGCATCCGGACCGCGAAGATCGAGCCGGTCGCTCCAGTGACCCCGATGATGAGCCGCCTGGGCTTTTGCGCGACGGCCTCACTCACGGTCGATCCTGACGCGGAAGGGTGAACCGGCTTTCGGTATCGCGCTCTAAGTTCATCATGAACGCCGTACGATACGACGCTTCGTTGGTTAGCCCGCTCCTATTTTCGGCCGAAAACCCCGCGGAACCATGTCCCCAGGTCGCGCGCCGGTTTGACCACATCCGCGCACTGGCAGCGCTCGGCCTTCGGGACATCACCGAGCACCTGTTCGACATGAAGTCCGCACCCGGCGAAGGTGGGCTTGCCACATTTATCGCACGTCACTCGTCTGCACATCGCTCGAAAGTACCTCAGATCCCCGAGAAATCGGGAAATCAGACCGCCCAGGCGTCGTCCCGTTCCTCTTCGACCTTCTGCGGGACCTCGGCGACCTCGCTGACCGCGCGCGCGCAGTCCTCGCAATTCCGGCCCAGAGATGTGCAGGGGACTCCGTCGGCCTGAGCCTCGGGACAGCAGGCCAGCAGAATGCGGGACGGCGTCGAACCCTTCGGACTCGCGAGTTTCATGGGCACCTCCAGATGGTGGGACCGGTCCACGGTGACGATAGCGGGGAGGGCCGTCCGAATCTACTGAGCCAAATGGCCTACATGATTCTGCTGTCCGGGGAAGAGCGGGCTCGCTACACTGGCCAGCCAAGGGAGATTCCCAAATGAGCACCGTACGCGAGCGTCCCAAACCGCAACTTCTGCCGGATTTCTGCAAGGGGTGTGGCCGATGCATCGACGCCTGCACCAGGCACTGCATCACCCTCGGATCGGATATCAATCCCGCGACCGGCCTCACTCCGGTGTCACTCGATCTCGAGTCGTGCAACGGTTGCGGGCTCTGCCTCTCGGCCTGCCCCGAGCCCTATGGCCTGCGCGCCGAGCCCGGGCAGGATTTCGTCCTCGAAGATCCCAGGGCCCTCTTCGGCCCGCGAGGGCCGCTTCACGAAGTGCCGGCCACCCTCCCTGACGAACTCCTGCCGATGCCGCAGGTGGAGCCGCTCGTGGTCAAGGGCACGTACGCGTCGGCGATCGGCGCCCTGATCGCGGGCTGCCGACACTTCTACGGCTACCCGATCACGCCCTCGACAGAGGGCGCCGAACTGATGGCGAAACTCCTGCCCAAGCTCCACGGAACTTTTGTGCAGGCGGTGTCCGAGACCGCGGCGGTGAACATGATGTATGGCTGCGGCGGCGCCGGTCTGCCCGCCATGACGTTCACGTCCTCGCCGGGTTTCAGTCTCATGCTCGAGGGTATCTCCTACATGATCGGCGCAGAGCTCCCGGGAGTTTTCGTCAACGTGATGCGCGGCGGGCCCGGGCTTGGAAACATCGGCCCGGAACAAGCGGACATCAAGCTGGCCTGCCGGGGCCTTGGCCATGGAAACACGCAGGCGGTGGTGCTGGCGCCGTCGACGCCGCAGGAGATGCTCGATCTCACGATGCGGGCGTTCGAGATCACGTTCCGCTATCGCAACCCCGTGGTGATCCTGGGCGACGGGTATCTCGGTCAGGTCACCGGCACAGTGCGTCTGCCGGGCATGGCGGTGAAGCCGGGTCTGCCGGGCTGGGCGGTGTGGGGGGACCTCGCTCATCGCCGGAACCTGATCTGCTCGATCTTCTTGAGTGAGCCCGATCTCGAGGCCCATAACACCCACCTGAACTCCAAGTACGCGGCCATGAAAGCCGCCGAGCAGCGGGCCGACCTCTTCGAAACGGACGATGCCGAAGTCCTGCTCGTGGCCTGCAACACCCCCGGCCGCATGGCCAAGGGCGCCGTGCGCGAGCTACGGGCCATGGGCATCAAGGCGGGTCTTTTCCGTCCGATCACGTTGTGGCCCTTCCCGATCGACGCCCTGCGGCCGCTGCTTGAGAGGGTCCGCCGCATCGTGGTGGTGGAGGCCTCGAACGGACAGTTGGAAGACGAACTGCGGCTCGCAATCAGCTACTCCGGGGTGGAACGTCCGCCTGCGATCGATCACGTCCGCCGCTTCGGAGGGATTCTTCCCCAGCAGACCGAAATCGTGGAGCGGGTTCGAAGCGTCGTCCCAGGCGAGGTTCGAAACAAGGCGGTGATGTCATGAATGTGTTCTACGACCGGTTCCAGCGGCACGCACACGGCGAGGGCCTGAAGGGACAGTCGACGCACTACTGCGCGGGCTGCGGTCACGGTCTCGCCCACAAGTACCTCGCCGAGGCGATTGAAGAACTCGGTGTTCAGGATCGCACCGTCGCGGTATCCCCGGTCGGGTGCAGCGTCTTCTTGTACTACTACTTCGATGTCGGCAACACTCAGGCCGCTCACGGTCGCGCGCCCGCCGTGGCCATCGGTCACAAAACCGCCAACCCGGATTCCATCGTCATCAGCTATCAAGGTGACGGAGATCTGGCATCGATTGGCCTCGCCGAAATCGTGAGCACGGCCCAGATGGGAATTCCGATCACCGTGATCTTCATCAACAACGCGATCTACGGCATGACCGGCGGGCAGCTGGCGCCGACGACTCTCATGGGTCAGCGCACCAGCACCACGCCGGAAGGCCGTACGCCCTTTTTTGGCGCCCCCATGAGGATGGCCGAACTGATCGCCGGCCTCGATGGCCCGGTGTATGTCGAGCGTGTGGCCCTTTACGATGCCAAGCAACGGAACCGAGCCAGGAAGGCGATCACCAAGGCCCTGCGCCTGCAGGTCGAGAATCGCGGCTTCGCCTTTGTCGAAGTCCTCGCGGAATGTCCGACTCATCTTGGCCTTACACCCCCCGAGGCTGAGCAGTGGGTCAAGGAGAAGATGACTCCGGTGTTTCCGCTCGGCGTGAAGAAGGACATCGAGAACCCGCCCGAGCACGTCAAGCCGGAGATGCCTTCGTTCGACCCCGCGTACCTGGTTCAGGCGGTCGAGGGCTCGACCGACAAGGCGCCTCGGTTCTGCCCCGCCTTCCCGTCGCTATGGAACACCGACGACATCGCATTGAAGTTCGCGGGCGCGGGTGGCGACGGGGCTCAGACCGCGGCCCTGCTGGTGGCCCGCGCCGGGATCAACGAGGGATACGACGCCACCCATATTCCGAGTTACGGCCCCGAGTCTCGCGGGGGCACCTCCTACGCCGATGTTCACATTGCGCGCACTGAAGTACTCTCGCCCTCCTCGCCGGTGCCCCAGGTTCTCGTGGCCTTCAACGCACCCAGCCTGGCGCGGTTTGGCCCGACCGTGGCCCGCGGCGGGACCATTGTCTATGACAGTTCAGTGATCGCGGATGTCCCGGTGCGGCCCGAGGGAGTAGAGGTCGTGGGGGTGCCCATGACCCTCATCGCGGCCGAACTAGGGCGGCCGGTGGTGAAAAATGTCGTCGCCCTCGGGGCATTGCAGGCGGCCACCCGGATGTTCCCGGAAGAGACCTTCCTCACCGCCATCCGCCAGGCCCTCAAAGCGAAGTGCGCCATGATTCCCCTGAACGAAGAGGCTTTCGCGCGCGGGCAACGTGCGGTGCGCGGCGACGCCTGAGAGTATTGCGTTTGATGAACGACATCGCTCACCTGCGGAAAAGCTACGAACGGGCCGAACTTGGCGAGGGCGCCTCGCTGCCCGACCCCATGAAACAGTTCGGGTTGTGGTTTCAGCAGGCCGTAGACGGGCAACTGCCCGAGCCGAATGCCATGACCCTCGCTACGGTGGCCGAGGATGGCCGGCCCTCGACCCGCGTGGTCCTGATCAAGGGCTTCGACGAACGGGGCATCGTCTGGTACACGAACTACGAGAGCCGCAAAGGACGCGACCTGGCCGCGAATCCCCAGGCGGCTTTGCAGTTCCATTGGGTCGAACTCGAGCGCGTGGTGCGCATCGAGGGCCGGGTTACGAAGGTGGGAGCCGAAGAGTCGGATGCGTACTTTAAGACCCGACCAATCGATTCCCGTATCGGCGCCTGGGCGTCGCCGCAGAGTCAGGTGATCGCCTCCCGAACCGTCCTCGTGACGAACGCCGCGAAGTTCGGCGCCAGGTTCCTCACC
>CAZFQH010000406.1:0-4268 GCA_964520805.1 uncultured Acidobacteriota bacterium
GGAATGGGCTTCCTGGTTCGCACTCCGGCTCTGCCGCCGCAGCCCTCCCGCCGATCGGTCACGCTGACCGGGACGATCGAGACCTCCGGCCGCTTCAAAGGAAGGGTCCGCATCGAGGATCGTTCGGACAACGAGCCGGGACTCCGCGCCTCCTTCGCCGCCGCACCGCCCGCGCGCCACGCCGAGATGATCCGAACGAGCCTCGGGAGAACCTGGTCGCTCGCGAAGATCACTTCCGTCAGTATCGCCAGCCCGACCGACCTCGCGGCCCCGTTCTGGCTGGAGTTCGACTTCGAACGCGGCGTTCCCGGGATCGAGGCGGAGAAGGAGTGGAAGTTCTGGATTCCCGACCTCGGTCCCGTCCTCCAGGAAGGTGCCATCGACGCCACCGCCAATCGCCCGGTCGCCTTCGACGTGGGCGAAGTGGCGTTCGAAGCCTCGGTCGACATACCGGAGAACCTGATCGCGCGCCCCCCCGCGGCGGTGACCCTGAACCGACCCTTCGCGACCCTGGTCTCAAGCTACACAGTCTCGGGCCGCACCCTCGCAGTGAACCGAGTGATGCGCCTCATCGCACCATCGATCAGCGCGGAACAGCTCCTCGACTACGAGACTTTCCGGAACGCCGCCGCCACCGACCGCGCGGAGGACTTTGTACTCGGGCCCATGAAGATCACCCCGCCCGCGCGCTGAGATGCGACAACCCGCGGCGTCGGCATCCAAGCGAGTTGCACCTGGCGTCATTGCGAGGAGCCATTCCGTTGGTAATGCGAGCGCGAAGCCTGGCCTCGGGCCACGAAGCACCCCGTCGAGCCACTATCAAGCTTGGTAGTGGTGGACGGGGGTTGCTTCGGCCCACCGACGACGGAGTTGGGCCTCGCAATGACGACCGGTCCAACTTGCTTGGTAGTGGCCTACGCCGATCTCGACAGCCTCACCGTACCCGAGCCCGTGACGCTTTCGAGGTTGGTCACGAGGTTGGCGCTCAGCTTCACGCGGAGCTTGTCCTCGACCCGCACCAGCGCCACGAACTCCGCCGGACGGTGGACCTCAATCGACACGGCCGTCTCCCCGGGGTGATTTGTCAGTACTCGCTTCACCGCAGTCATCACCGTCTCGGGCAGAAGGCCGAGATCCACGCGGACGCGAATGGAGCGCGCCATCATCCGCAGGGCCGAGTCAAGCTGCGTCATATCGGAGACGATCAGGCGAGGTCGCTCTTCGTCGTCCTTCATTTCCAGCTTGCCCCGAACCAGGAACGACTCGTCGTCCTTAAGTTTCATCCCACACTGGCGATAGGCCTCGGGGAAGATCAGGGCCTCCACACTGCCCTCGAAATCGTCGATATGACAGGCGGCCATGCGGTCGCCCTTCTTCGTCTTGAGCAGGCGCAGGCCGGACATCAGGCCCATCACGGTCACGTCACCGGGCTGGCGCGCCTTGATGAGGTGTCCAATCGTCCCACTCGCGAACTCCTGAATCTCGCCTTTGTATCGCTCAATCGGATGGCCGGAGAGATAGAAACCGAGGCTCTCCTTCTCGAAGGCGAGGCGTTCGCCTTCGGACCAGCGCGGAACATCAGACAAAGCACCCTTGCCCCCCGTCTTCGCGGAGGGGAGTGCGGCCCCGTCGTCCATCATGCCAAAGAGGTTCGACTGGCCGGCCTCACGATCGGCACGCAAGCGGGAGGCGCGGTCGAGCGCGCCCTCGAGCCCCGCGAAAAGCACGTGCCGCCGCGGCTCCACTGAATCGAAGGACCCGCTCTTGATAAAGCTCTCGACCGCTCGCTTGTTCGCCAGCTTCAGATCAACCCTGGACGCGAAGTCGTCGAGTGACGTGAAGGGGCCGTCTTTGCGCGCCGCCACCACTGACTCGGCGGCTCCGTCGCCCACGTTCTTCACCGCGGACAAGGCGAAACGTACGGCGCCCTTCTCCACGGTGAAGTCCGCGAGAGACGCGTTCACGTTCGGCGGCAGCACGGTGAGCCCAAGATCGCGCGCCTCGGCGCGGTACGCAACGATTTTGTCCGCGTTCGCCTTTTCCATGGTGAGCAGCGAAGCCACAAAGAACGCGGGATAGTTCGCCTTCAGATATCCCGTCTGATACGCGATCCACGCGTAGGCCGCCGAGTGCGACTTATTGAAGCCGTAGCCCGCGAACATCTCGATGTGATCCCAGATCTTCGTGGCCTTCGCCAACGCGACCTGGTTGGCCACACAGCCGCCGACGAACTTGTCCTTCTGGTCCGCCATGACCTGGACGTTCTTTTTGCCCATGGCCTTGCGGAGCATGTCGGCTTCGCCCATCGTAAAGCCCGCGATGGCCGCGGCGATCTGCATGACCTGTTCCTGATAGACCATGATGCCGTAGGTCTCGCCCAGAATGGTCTCGAACGAAGGATGCTCGTAGGTCACCTTGGTCTGGCCGTGCCGGCGTTTGACGAAGTCGTCGATCATCTGCATCGGGCCGGGGCGATACAGGGCGTTAAGAGCGGTGAGATGGCCGAGGCGATCGGGCTTGAAGCGGCGGAGAACGTCCTTCATGCCGTCCGACTCGAACTGGAACACTCCATTCGTCTTGCCGGTGGAGAAAAGCTCGTAGGTTTTCTTGTCGCCATCCTCCAGCAGCGAGGGGTCGAGCTTTTCGCCCGTCTGCTCCTCGATCATCTTGACGCAGCGATCGATCAGGGTCAGCGTCGAGAGGCCGAGGAAGTCCATCTTGAGGAGGCCGATCTCCTCGACGCCCTTCATGTCGAACTGGGTGACCACCGACTCGGTGCCCGGGAACTTGTAGAGCGGGACCAGGTTCGCCAGGGGCTCGGGCGAGATCACCACGCCGGCCGCGTGGGTGGACGCATGGCGGGTGGTGCCCTCCAGACGCTTCCCGATGTCGATGACGCGCTTCGTCAGTTCTTCCTTCTTATATGCGTCCGCCAGCGCGGGCGAATCCTGAAGTGCTTTTTCGAGGGTCATGCCGAGGTCGGCCGGGACCATCTTGGCAATCCGGTCGCTGTCGGCGAAGGAAAGATCGAGCACGCGCGACACGTCGCGTACCACCGCCTTCGCCTTCATCGTCCCGAAAGTGATGATCTGGGCCACATTCTCGCGCCCGTACTTCTGGGTGACGTAGTCGATCACTTCCCCGCGCCGGTTCTCGCAGAAGTCGATGTCGATATCAGGAGGGCTGATGCGTTCTTCGTTCAGGAACCGTTCGAAGATCAAGCCGTTCTCCATCGGGTCGATGTCGGTGATCTTCAGCGAGTACGCGACGAGGCTTCCCGCCGCAGAGCCACGACCGGGGCCTACGGGAATCCCCCGATCCTTGGCGAAGCGAATGAAGTCGCCGACGATCAGGAAATACGCGGAGAACCCAACGCGATGGATGACCCCGATCTCGCGAGTGAGTCGGGCCTCGTAATCGGCCAAAGCGATCTTGAGCCGTCCCGACGTCGCGAGCGGCTCGAGCACCTTCAGTCGCTCGGTATAGCCGTCGCGCGTCATCTTCTCGAAGTACGACTCGGTGGTGTAGCCGCTGGGCACGTCGAACCTCGGGAACTTCGCCCTGGTGTCGAGCTTGAACTCGACCATGTCGGCAATCTTCACGGTGTTCGAAAGCGCTTCGGGCACGTGGCCGAATAGTGCTTCCATCTCGAGCGCGCTCTTCACATAGAACTCGTCGGTCTCGAACGCGAATCGGTTCGGATCGGCCAGCTTCTTGCCCGTGCCGATGCAAAGCAGCACGGCATGCGCCTCGTGATCGTCTTTATGAAGATAGTGCGCGTCGTTGGTGGCCACGAAGGGAAGGCCGGTCTTCTTCTGCACCCGCATCAGACCTTTGTTCACCTTGGTCTGATCGGGAATCCGGTGATCCATCAGCTCCAGATAGAACCGGTCTTTCCCGAAGATGTCGCAGAACTCCATCACGGACTTGATGGCGCCGGCCTCGTCGTCACGCATCAGGGCCTGCGAAATCTCGCTGGCCAGACACCCGGAGAAACCGACCAGCCCCTGGCTATGCTGAGCCAGAACATCTTTATCGATCCGAGGCCGGTGATAGAACCCCTCGGTGTAGCCGATGGACGAAAGCTTGGCGAGGTTGTGATACCCCTCGTTCGTGGTGGCGATCATCCCAAGGTGGTTGTAGGCATTCGAAATGCCCCCGCCACTTTTCTCGAACCGGCTCCCCAGGGCGACGTACGACTCGCACCCAATGATCGGCTTGATCCCAGCCTTCTTGCACGCGGCCGCCCACCCCACGGCCCCAAACAT
>CAZFQH010000407.1:0-1643 GCA_964520805.1 uncultured Acidobacteriota bacterium
CCGAAGAGCCCGAATATCGGGAATATTCGGGCTGCTGAGCGAAGAAGTCCAGGCGGGATGCAGCGTTCGAGCCCCAAGGGCTGGCTTCGCGCTCGAATGCTGGCTGAGTTTCGTCACGGGCTGCTATAGGGTCACCGCCGGGTTATGAGATTGTCTAGTCCCGGTCATTCTCACGACGAAGACCGGCAAAACTCGACTCTCACCGATCGCACCCAGCTTGTTAACACGAAACTAACGGACACTTAACCCGGACTACTTGTGATGGCTCTAGCGTTCAATTCCCGCTCCCGAAACTCTCATCCAATGGTGACCCGCCCAATGAACCGAACCCTGCTTCGAGCCGTGCTCGCACTTCTCGTGGCCGTCCCGGCGGGCGCCCAGCAGGTCAAGGTCGATCCGGCGCTGGCCTCGTACCAGAAGGTCAGCGGGATTTCGGGCAATCTGAACAGTGTGGGTTCCGACACCATGAACAACCTCATGACCCTCTGGGCCGAGGCATTCACGAAGATGTATCCGAACGTGAAGGTTCAGGTAGAAGGGAAGGGTTCTTCGACCGCGCCCGCCGCGCTCATTGCCGGCACCGCCCAGTTCGGTCCCATGTCCCGCGCCATGCGCTCCACCGAGGTCGATCAGTTCGAAAAGAAGTACGGATTCAAGCCCCTCCAGATCCGCACTTCCTACGATGCGCTCGCGGTCTACGTCAGCAAAGACAACCCGATCCAGAAGCTCACCCTCGCGCAGATCGATGCGATCTTCTCGAAGACCAGGCGCCGCGGTCACCGCGCCAATGTGACCACCTGGGGTCAGCTCGGCCTCACCGGCGACTGGGCCAATCGACCGATCAGCCTCTACGGCCGCAATTCCGCCTCCGGCACCTATGGCTTCTTCAAGGAGCAAGCGCTGAACAATGGAGATTTCAAAGACCAGGTGAAGGAGCAGCCGGGCTCGGCTTCGGTGGTCCAGGGGATCACCGC
This sequence comes from uncultured Acidobacteriota bacterium, assembly GCA_964520805.1. Taxonomy (GTDB): domain Bacteria; phylum Acidobacteriota; class Vicinamibacteria; order Fen-336; family JAGNNV01; genus JAGNNV01. Next base: position 975 of record CAZFQH010000407.1, read on the forward strand.
GGATCGCTTCGGGATCGGCTTCAGCGGCCTCGGCTACAAGACCTCGGGCGTCAAGATCGTGAGTGTCGCCGAAGCCGAGGGGAAGGAATACTCCTCGGGGAGTTACGAAGACGTGAAAAGCGGCAAATACCCCTTGAACCGCTTCCTCTATCTCTACGTCAACCAGGCTCCTGGCAAGCCCGCCGACCCTCTGGTCCGTGAGTTCCTCAAACTTATTTTCAGCAAGGAAGGCCAGGAAGTGGTTCTGAAGGATGGCTACCTTCCCCTTCCCGCCGATCTGGCGAAACAGGAGCTCGCGAAGCTTCGCTAGCGAGCGTCGCCGGTTCCTCAAAGCGGGCGCCCCTCTGTCATGGCCGACGTCAAATCTGAATCCGTCCGCGACCGGATGAAATCCGCGTCCGACCGGATTGCCCGAGTTAAGCGGCTGGACCTTCTGGCCCGGGGCGTCATCACCCTCGGCGGTCTCGGGATCGTGGCGAGCGTCCTCTTCATCTTTCTCTTCATCCTCGGACAGGCGTGGCCCTTGTTCCGCGAGGCTACGACCACGAAGCTCCCGCCCAAAGCGGAAGCGTCCGAACTTCGCGGCTCCCTCGTTCTTGGCGTCGACGAGTATCAAAAGAAGCTCTTCGGTCTCTTGCCCGGCGGCCTCGCCATCACTAGTACCGACAG
>CAZFQH010000407.1:1653-4258 GCA_964520805.1 uncultured Acidobacteriota bacterium
GCGGAACCCTCGACCGCCTGGAGGTTCTCCCGGGTGTGGCCGGGGCCACCGTGACCGCGGCGGCTCGAAATGCAACGGGGACGCTGCTCACCGCGGGAACCTCCGACGGCCGCGCCGCCTTGCTCCACCTGCGCTTCCAGCCTCAGTACGAACAGGCGACTCTCACCGATGTCTCGACGGAAGTGCGAATCGATTCCCTGGTCGGAATGGATCCGCAAGGCCGCGCGATTCGTCTCGTGGATGGCCGCGAGCGGGACGGAGCCGTGGTGCTTGCCGCAGTTGCGGGCGAGCGCGAGATCGTGGTGCAGCGCAAGGGGTCGGAGGACGCGCTGTTTGTGGCCACCACCCTCTACGTTGGAGCCGACGAGACCATCACGCATCTGCGTCTGGGCCGTACGGATCATCTGGCGGCTGCCACCGACCGGGGCGGCCTGTACCTTTGGGAACTCGGTGAAGGGGTCCGGCTCGTCGACAACCGGTCTCTCGCACCCGCCAAGGTCACCGCCCTGGCCTGGGCCAACGCCGACATCTCACTACTCGTGGGCGATGCCCAGGGGGGGATCGCCGCCTATTTCCGCGTGCGTCTCAAGGACGATGATCCCGAGCCGTCGCTCGTCCGCGCCCACGTCTACACGAAGCAGAGCGCTGCGGTTGTCGATCTCGTCCCGTCGGTGCGTGACAAGAGTTTTCTTGCCGTGGGGCAGGACGCATCGCTTCGACTCGTCCATCTCACCTCCGAACGAACCGTGGCCTCGCTCACTCCACCGGAAGCCCCCATCGCAAGGGCGATCATCGCCCCCAAGGGCGACGGTGTTCTCGCCACCCTCACGGATGGGCGCCTCGCGCGCTACGGCATCGATGCTCCCCATCCCGAGATTTCCGGTCGCGTTCTCTTCGGCCAGGTCTGGTATGAGGGTTACCCCGACCCGCAGTACGTCTGGCAATCGACCGGAGCGACCGACGAATTCGAGCCGAAGTTCAGTCTGATTCCCCTGGTTTTCGGGACCATCAAGGGCACCATCTACGCCCTGCTTTTCGCGGTACCGATCGCCATCCTCGCCGCGCTTTACACCTCCCAGTTCGCCCATCCGACCATTCGCCAAAAGATCAAACCCACGGTCGAGATCATGGCCGCGCTTCCGAGTGTCGTGGTGGGCTTTATCGCCGGCCTATGGCTCGCGCCGAGAGTGGAGGAACAGATCGTTCCCGTCCTCCTGATGTTCGTTCTGCTCCCCGCCCTAGGCACCTCCGGCGTGTTCTTCTGGGAGGCATTGCCCCACCGTCTGCGCTCGCGTTTGCGCCCCGGCACGGAACTCGCGGTGGTCGTGCCATTGTGTCTGCTCGGCGGCCTGCTCGCTTTGGCGGTGGGCCCCGCCATCGAGAGATTGCTCTTCGGCGCTGACTTCAAGGGCTGGCTCAGCGCCGCCACCGGCCTCATCTACGACCAGCGCAACGCTCTGGTGGTGGGCCTCGCCATGGGTTTTGCGGTCATTCCGATTATTTTCACGATCACCGAAGACGCCTTCTCCAGCGTGCCTGCGAATTTGACCGCGGCCTCCCTGGCCCTCGGCGCCAGTCGATGGCAAACCGCACTCCGCGTGGTGCTTCCGACCGCCAGCCCCGGCATCTTTTCCGCGGTGATGGTGGGCTTCGGCCGGGCGGTGGGCGAAACCATGATCGTTCTGATGGCCACCGGCAATACTCCGGTGATGGACTGGTCGATCTTCAACGGCATGCGCACGCTCTCCGCCAATATTGCGGTAGAGATCCCGGAAGCGCCGAACGGCGGCACCCTGTACCGGGTTCTCTTCCTCGCGGCCCTTCTGCTCTTCGCCATGACCTTTGTGGTGAACACTCTGGCCGAAGTCGTTCGCCAGAGACTGCGCGAGAGGTACAAGGCACTTTGAGCGCGTCTTTACCCAAGAAACGCGCACGACCCGCGGGCGAATCGCTGGTGTGGTTCACCGCAAGTGCGCTCGGCCTGTGCCTTCTCATGATCGGCGGCCTGATCGTAGTGATCCTGACCAATGGGCTTGGCTTCTTCTGGCCTCGCCCGCTAACCGCGTTCACTCTCAAAGATGGGTCCAAACGCCTGGCCGAAGTGTCGGCCCACGAGGGCATTCCGAATCCCGGGCATCCCGACCATATGCTCAAGATGCGAACTCTCCTCAAGGTCGGCAATCGCGATCTCAGCGGTGTCGACTTCGAGTGGGTCAACGATGAAGAGATCGTGACCCGCGAGCAGCCGGCCGAGGCCTGGCTCATCGAGCGCAGCGAGTACGGACCCTTTCTCGGCTACGCGGTGCGCATCGCCGAATCCGGCCGCGAGATCGCCACGTCGCCCGCCGAGGTGGCTCAAGTTCTCCGCACCCGGGTCGAGGCCGCGCACAAGGATCGCGCGGTGATCCGGCAGATCGAGCGCGGAGAAATCGGCGCCATCAACATGCGGCTCGAAAAGGCTCGACTTGCCGAACGATCCCTGGATGCTCGCGCGGCCCGCCGCCCCGAAGGCCCCGCCGAAAAGGCGGAACGAGCGCGTCTCGCCGCCCAGGTGGCCGCGGATCAACAGGTCTACGCGACCAAACAGGCCGAACTGGAACGTGTG
>CAZFQH010000408.1:0-4257 GCA_964520805.1 uncultured Acidobacteriota bacterium
CCCCAAACCACTCCCCAAACCACTCCCCAAACCACTCCCCAAACCACTCCCCAAACCACTCTATGACTCGAGCCGAACTGATTGATCAGATGGCGACGCTGGGACCGCTTTCCCACAAGCAGGCCGACGTGGTGGTCGAAACCATACTCGATTCGATGAAGGCCGCCATCGCCCAGGGAGACCGCATCGAGATCCGGGGCTTTGGGGTGTTCAGCCTTCGTCTGCGCCGTCCGCGCCGCGCGCGCAATCCCCGAACCGGAGAACCGCTGGTTTCCTCCGAGCGTAGAGCGGCCCACTTCAAGCCGGGCAAGGAACTGAAGTCGATTCTCGCCGGTATGAATCCAGACGCCGGAGGATCGGCTGGAACTGACGGTGACGACGACGACGAGGCGTGACCGAGTGAAGTTCACCAAGGCCCACGGAATCGGCAACGACTTCATCCTCGTTTCGGAGGTGGACGTGCCCTCGGCATGGGCCGCGTGGGCGATCAGGCTCTGCGATCGGAACATCGGGATCGGAGGTGACGGGATACTGATCGTCGGCATCGACGCCGCCCAGGGGGTGGCCCGGATGAAGCTCCTCAACCCTGACGGCACCCATGGCGAGATCTCCGGGAACGGGGTGCGCTGCGTGGGTGCTTATGCCTTCTCTCGAGGCTTGCTGCCCGAAGCCCATACCGTGCTGCCGCCTCCCGGCCCGCGCCCCGTGAAAGTCGAGCAGACGGGCCGCAATCGGTTCAGCGTCGACACCAATCTCGGCCACCCCGGCCTGAGCGCGTCGGAGGTGCCCGTGGCCTTTGGAAACCTCGATCGTGTCGTCGATCACGAACTGGACGTCGATGGGGAAGTGGTGCGCGTCACCTGTTGCTCGATGGGCAACCCGCACGCCGCCATCTTTGTGGACGAGTCCGAAGCAGAGGCCATGATGTACCGGCTGGGTCCGAAGATCGAGAATCACCCTCTCTTCCCGAATCGGACCAATGTGGAGTTCGTGACCGTGGTTTCCTCCGCCGAGCTGCGGGTCCGTTTCTGGGAGCGTGGCGTCGGCGTGACCCGGGCCTCGGGGACCGGATCCGCCAGCGCGCTTGTGGCCTCTGTGCTCAGCGGACGAGCCGGTCGGGAAGTCACCGTGCATTGCGCAGGCGGCGACCTATCGGAGTCGTGGGCCGAAGGGGAACCGCTGCGGCAGCGGGGTGATGTCGAGATCGTTTTCGAAGGCGACTGGCTCGACTCGTAGGGGGCGCCCTTGTAGCCGCCCATTCACCGGGCAATTGGGGAAGGGGACGAATTCAGGGGGTTGCCCCAACAGGTCTGACCGACCCGCCTCCCGCCTGGAGAAGGTGTAACCTCCCGCCCAACGCCCGGTCGCCCTGAAGCCGCCCGGAATTGGAGGACACTTGCAAAGTCGCGATCTGCCGCTCGAATTCGTTCGGGTGGTTGAAATGGCCGCTATCGCCTCGGCCCAGACCATGGGACAGGGCGAGAGGAAGCACTCCGACCACGTCGCGGTCGAAGCCATGAGGCACGAGCTCGAGACCGTCGACATCGACGGGACCATCGTGATCGGCGAAGGGGAACGCGACGAAGCCCCGATGCTGTACATCGGCGAGAAAGTCGGTCGCGGCGGTGCCCCCGTGGACATCGCGGTGGATCCTCTCGAGGGCACCAACCTCTGCGCCACGGGCTCAGCCAACGCCATCACGGTGCTCGCCGCCGCCGAGAAGGGCGGACTGCTCCACGCTCCCGACATCTACATGGACAAGCTGGTGGTGGGGCCGGATTCGAGGGGCAAGGTAGACATCAACGCGCCAGTGGCTGAAAATCTGCGGGCCATCGCGCGGTCCCTCTCCCGGGATATCAAGGATCTCACCGTTATGACCCTGGATCGACCGCGGCACGAGAAGCTCATCGCGGATATCCGGACGGCCGGCGCTCGAATCAAGCTGATTTCCGACGGTGATCTCTCGGCCGGAATTTCCGCCGCGGTCCTCGGCTCCGGTGTCCATGCGGTCATGGGCACGGGCGGCGCGCCCGAGGGTGTTCTCACCGCCGCTGCGATGAGGTGCCTGAATGGTGAAATCCAGGCGAAACTCGTTATGACCAAACCCTCCGACCGTGAGCGGTGCGAACGGATGGGCATCTCCGACCTTGACCGCGTGTTCTTCACGCGGGACCTCGCCCCTGGCAAGGAGATCATCTTCGCGTGCGCGGGGGTCACGGACGGGAGCCTCCTGCGCGGCGTCCGCTTCTTTGGCGATGGCGTGCGCACCCATTGCATGATCATGACCACCAAGCCTCACCAGGTCCGGTTCATAGATGCCATCCACGCAAGAGAGAGCGCAGCAACCCGTTTTAGATTTTGAAGACTTTATTAGCCTTTGATTACCATTTAGATACAGTTAACTAATATTCTTGTTGACACTGTTGTTTAAGAGGCCTATCTTCAGCAACTACTTGAGGTACTGAGTGACAAAGTCTCTACCAAAATTCGATTTTCGACCTTCGGTCCTTGCCGCTCGGTCAACCAGCTCCGCGGATCAAAAGGTCTAAGGGGGGAATCCGTGGGTTTGTTCGACAAATTCTTCAGGAAGCAAAAAAGCCTCGTCGCCCTCGACATCGGCTCGTCCTGCGTCAAGCTCATCGAGCTGAAGCCGGTGGGTAAGTCCGGCACAGAGTTCAAGCTGACCAAGGCCGGCATGGAGACGCTTCCGCCCGAGGCCATCGTTGACGGCGCGATCATGGACTCTGGCGCCATCGTCGACGCGATCAACCGCCTCTTCGCGACTCTCAAGGTGAAGTCGACGGACGTAGCCACCAGCGTGTCCGGGAACTCGGTGATCGTCAAGAAGATCTCTCTTCCGCAGATGAGCGCCGAGGAACTGGGCGAGTCCATCCACTGGGAAGCCGAGCAGTACATCCCCTTCGACATTCAAGACGTTTCGCTCGACTACGAGATCCTCGAAGGCGCGGGCGACGGCGGCAATATGGATGTCCTTCTGGTCGCGGTCAAGAAAGACAAGATCAGCGACTACACCTCGGTCATTACGCAGGCGGGCAAGACCCCGAGGATCGTGGACGTCGATGTCTTCGCTTTGCAGAACTGCCACGAGATCAACTACGGTGTGGATGCCGGACGGATCGTCGCCCTGCTGAACCTGGGCGCCGCGATCACCAACGTCAACATCGTGCGCGGCTCCAACTCGCTCTTCAACCGCGATATCGCGGTGGGTGGCAACCTCGCGACCGATGCCCTCCAGAAAGACCTCGGGCTGCCCTATGAAACCGCCGAAGCCTTGAAGCGCGGCGAACAGGTCGAGGGCACGCTCCCCGACAACGTCTTCCCGGTCCTTCAGAACACCTGCGAAAGCATCGTGGCGGAAATCCAGAAGACCTTCGATTTCTTCCGAGCCACTACGCAGGAAGAGCGAATCGATCTGGTTTATCTGGCCGGAGGCTCGGCCCGCCTGCAGGGTCTGAGAGAGCTGCTCATGGAGCGTCTCGACACCCAGGTCGAGATCCTCAATCCATTCAACGCCGTGACTTACTCGCCGAAGGATGTGGATGCGGATGTGGTCAATCGGATGGGCCCGGCCGCCGCGATCGCGGTCGGCCTCGCGGTTCGAAAGGTAGGCGATCGATGATTCGGATCAATCTCCTCGAATCCGAGCGGGCGGTTTCGAGCAAGTCCAAGGGCGCGGCGGCCGGAGGCACCGGCGCCGGCGGAGCCGGGGGCTCAAGCATCGCCCCCTATTTGAGTCTCATTGTACCGGTGGTGGCGGCGCTTGCTGTGGCCGGCTACTTCTACACGGATCTTACCGGTCAAATCACGGACACCGAAGCGAAGATCGTCCAGGCGAACGCCGACATCGTCAAGCTCCAGCTTGAGAAGGCGAAGAAGGAAGAACTCGAGCGAAAGCGCAAGAGCTTCCAAGACCAGGTCAACCTGATCGAACGGCTGAAAGCCGAGCAGGGCGGCCCGGTGCGAATGCTTGACGAGATCTCGAAGGCCCTTCCCGATTTCGTCTGGCTCACCCAGATGACTCAGGCGGGCTCAACCCTCAAGATCGTGGGCGAGGCCTCGAACAACAATGCGGTGGCCGACTTCCTCAGCAACCTGCAGCGGGCGGGTGACGGTTGCGACCCGGGTTCGGTTCAGGGGAAGCTCAACTGCTGGTTCCCTGAAGCCAACCTCGACGCCTACCGCGAGTCCCAGGTCGGCACCCAGCAAGTCGTTCAGTTCAATTTCACCGCTACGTTC
>CAZFQH010000409.1:0-4256 GCA_964520805.1 uncultured Acidobacteriota bacterium
GGACCGCGCGCACCCTGAGTGGAACCACGGTCTCCGGCAGCTCTTTCGTCACTTCGGCCGGACGGCAGTTCAAGTTCACGGACGTGGGTTCGACGATTTCGGGCACCGGCATCCCCGGCGGCACGACCATCACAGCCTTCAACAGCACCTCGTCCGTCACCCTCAGTGCGCCCGCAACCTTTAGCTCCACCACCACCCTCACGCTGACTCCCAACACGGCGGTCAACGATGCCGTTATGGATTCGACCTTCGCCTTCACCGGCTTCGGGAACACCACTCGCGATCCGAAGCTCTCTCTCGCCAGCGACCAGGGCATTCTCAAGATGGCCGAGGAATTCACCTACGTAACCCTCGCCGTGAACATCGACCTCGACGGCAACAACGCCGTTGCGCAGAACATCACCCAGGTCAACTTCGCCTTCGCCCCGCCCCTGCTGGTCACCAAGACCGTGACCTCCACTACCGTCGACGAAGGCGACTTGTTTACCTATGCAATTGGCTTGAAGAACCGGCTGCCCAGCGTCGGCGTCCAGGGCCCCACCGGGTGCCAGTACACGGCTTGGTCGACGACGGGCACGAACGGTTCGCCTGCCGGGAAGGCGTTCACCGACCCCACCAACGCCTGGGACGGACCTAACCGCACGATTGCGACCGCTTTGATCAGCGGCGGCGGCAATCGGTTCATCATCGGCAGCACGTTCGGCTTGAGCACCCAGGCGGGAAATGTGACCAAGGTCGAAGCGCTGACCATGGGCTATTTCAACACGACTCTCACCAACGACTTTCTGACCATCAGTGCGACCCTCGGCGCCACCACCTCGGTGACGCTCGGAACCGCCCTGATCTCGAGCTCCGTGGGTCCACCTGCGGATCTCGATCCGAACAGCGCGATTTCGGCCGACTTCACCTCGTCGCGCCCAGGTGGCGGGTCCTGGACCTTCGCCGATTTCTCGACGCTCACGATTCGCGTCGATGGCGACAAGGCGAGCGCGGCCGACGCGAAGACCCTGGCGGTGGACGCCATTGGCATCCGCGTGACCACCGACACCGCCTGCGAAGCCGGCGCCTCCACGACGCTCAGCCCGGTGCCGGTGCGCGACCAGTTCGATACCACCAACCTCGAGTTCATCTCCGCGGTTCCGAGCCCGACCTCAGTTTCCGGGGGGACCATCACCTGGTCCGACGTGGGTCCCATCACTCCGGGCTCCACTACGACGCTCTTTGTGACCATGCGGGCCAAAGACGTCAACGGCACTTCAACCGGCACTTGCGGTGCCCTTCCTTCCCTCGCGACGAACTGTAACTTTGTGGAGGGCGGCTACACCGGGAACAACGTGTTCTACGCCGACGGACGCATCGCGAACAACGCTTCGGCGAGCGTGCCGGTCACCATTGTCGGCAAGGCCGAACTGAGGGGGTTTGTTTGGAAGGACACGGACGACGACGGTTGGGCGATAGAGGCTGAACCTGCTTTGCCGAACGTGAGCGTCAGTCTCTACGCCTGCGTCAACTCAGCAGGGGCCATGGTCACGGGCGCGAGTAACACAAAAGACTGCGAAGGCCTCACGGCGAACAACAAGTGGTCGCGTCTTGGCGTCACCACCACGGATACCCTCGGGGCCTATCAGTTTATCGGCCTCGACTCGGGCTACTACATCATCGAAGTGGGGGATACGAACGGCCTGCCAACCGGCGGCAACACCTCGCCCTTCAGCGGCGCGCAGAGTGCCGAAGCGGATGACGATCAGAGTTCAGTAACCACGAACGCCGACGGTCACGATTGCCCGGGTCACGGCAGCGGCGGTGCCGCCTGCAACAACATCTGGGGCGCCACGACCGCGTTCCTCCGCGCCGACCAGACCACCATCAACTTCCTCGATGCAGGCACCGAAGAAACCGTCAACAACATCAACTTCGGCTACTACATCACCACCGCGTTCCTGTACGGCAATATCTGGCACGACAACAATGGGAATGCCACCCGTGATGCTCAGGACGGTGACCTCTCCGGCTTCACGGTGGCCCGCTGGTCGGACCCCAACGGCGACGGCAATCCGGCCGACGGTGTGCTTCAAGCCACCACCACCAGCGACGCCAACGGCGACTGGTCGTTCAGCGGCTTGTCCGCGGCCAGCTATGTGATCATCGTGACGCCGCCCACTCTCCTCAACAACGTCTGGACCGAAACCGTCGAGTCCACTGGCGGAACCGGCAGCCTCAACAACCAGATTCCCGTGACTCTGACCGCGGGCCAGGTTTCTGGCTCTCACGACTTCGGCTACACCCTCACCAGCAGCTCCGACATCGGCGATAGCGTTTACTACGACTTCGACAGTGATGGCGTTCAGGATGCCGGGGAGACCGGCATCTCGGGCGTCACGGTCTGGCTCTATACGGACGAAGACCGGGATGGGACCATCGACGCCGGCGTCGACGCCCTGGTGGCGACCACCGTCACCGATTCCACCGGCAAATACCTCTTCCAGAACTACGCCGAAGGAAACTACATCGTCAAGGTCGACACCACGACCCTCCCAAGCAATGTCACCGCCACCGGCGACCCCGACATCAGCTCCGGCACCATCGGCGATCTCATCTGGCTTGATTCCGACCGTGATCTCACGAAAGACGCGAACGAAGACGGTATCGCGGGGGTGGTCGTAAGGCTCTGGCAGACCGCGAGAACCGCGAGCAGTACCACCGCCTCCGGCAACACCACGGTCACCTCGGCCTCCCTTTTCCTTGCCTCGGATGTGGGCCGCACGATTACCGGCACCGGCATTCCTCCGGGAACGACGATCACTGGCTTCACGAGCAGCTCCGCAATCACCATCAGCGCCCCCGCCACCGCGTCCGCCACAAACAACCTCACCATGGGCGACATCGTGGGCTCCGCCGTGACCGACGTGAACGGGAACTACCTCTTCACCGGTCTTAACGCCGGCGACTACTTCGTGAGCATCGATCCGTCCACCCTTCCAAGCTCTGTCCTGGCTCTTACCACCGCGGATCCCGGCGCCACCGTGGCGTCCCTCGCAACGAACGGCGCGAGTTCGACCATTCTGACCAAGGATGCGGGCTACGCTCCGAGCACTAACTTTGCTCTGGGTAACCGGGTATGGCACGACCGGGATGGCGACAACGTTCAGGATGCGGGGGAAGTTGGTATCTCGGGCTTGACCGTCACGGTGACCCGCACGACCGCGGGTCCTTGTAACCCGACCGCCTGCACCGCGATCACCGACGAGGCGGGCAACTGGCTGGTCACCGGTCTCACCGCGGGAAGCTACACAGTGGCGGTCAGTGGCCTGGCCACCGACTTCCTACCCACCTCCACCCTGGCCACTCAGACCATCGCCGCCGCCGACATCATGACCGCCGATATCGGCTATCGCTACAAGCACGGCGGCACCGCTCCCGAAATTGCCGGCAGCCCGACCGGCACCATCAGCGGGCGGATCATCGAGGACGCGGACGGGGACCTGGCCTACGACGGCCGAACGGTTTCGTCCACTACAACAAGTGGGAGCGCCACCGTGACCTCCGCGGCCCTTTTCCTGTCCACCGACGTGGGCAAGCGCATCTGCGGCACCGGCATTCCGAACGACGCCATCATCACCGGTTTCAACAACACCTCGTCCGTCACCATCAGTACCACCGCCACCACCAATGCCACCAACATCATGAACGTGGGCGAGGCGATGTGCGGAACCACGGTGAACCTCCTTGACGACAACAACCACCTCATCGCGACCACCACGACCGCCGCCGACGGCACCTACTCTTTCACCGGGGTTTTCATCGGGGAGTATTCCGTCCAGACCATCGATCAGCTCGGTACTCGTTCGAGTACGGTTTTCCTGTCCGCCGGAGCGGCCTTCCCCAACCTGAACGTCATTTACAACAAGACGTCCGAAAGTACCGCCGATAACCAGGGCTCGGCCTACGTCGACGGCGTTTACTCGAACCTCCAGCAGGACTTCGGCTACCGTCGCCTCTTTGGCTCGATCGGCGATACCGTCTATCACGACGCCAACGAGAACGCGACCCAGGATCTCGGGGAGCCCGGCTTCAGCGGGGTGACCGTTCGTCTCTACCGCCTGACTGACACCGACAATGACGGCGTGGCGGACGTGGGCGAGACGCTGACTCTGCTGGAAACGAAAGTGACAACCGCCGATGACCCGCTGACCGCCGAGGACGAGAGCGGAAAATATCTCTTCGCCAACGTCGACGCTCCCGCCACGGGTTTCCCT
>CAZFQH010000410.1:0-3507 GCA_964520805.1 uncultured Acidobacteriota bacterium
GCCTGATGAGCGGCCGCATCGCCGACATCGAGGTGCACCCGACCGACCGAAGCACGTGGTACGTAGCCGCCGGCTCGGGCGGCGTCTGGAAGACCGGCAATGCCGGCGTCACGTGGACGCCCTTGTTCGACGACCAGCCCTCGTACTCGATCGGCGACATCACTCTCGACCCCACCAACCCCGAGGTGGTCTGGGTGGGTACGGGCGAAAATGTCAGCGGCCGTCACGTGGGCTGGGGCGACGGTGTTTATCGGAGTCGCGACGGCGGAAAGACTTGGCAGCGCATGGGTCTTGCCGGCTCCCAGCACATCGGACGAATCCTCGTGCACCCCAAGGACGGCAACGTGGTGCTGGTCGCCGCTGAAGGGCCGCTTTGGTCAGCGGGTGGAGAACGCGGCGTTTACCGGACCGAAGACGGCGGCGTCACCTGGAAGGCCGTGCTCCAGATCGACGAAAACACCGGCGTCACCGACCTTGAGTTCGATCCCGCAAACCCGCAAGTGGTGTATGCCGCCGCCTACCAGCGCCGCCGTCATGTAGCCGGCTTTCTCTCGGGCGGGCCCAGGTCAGGTCTTTGGAAGTCCTCGGACAACGGAAAGACCTGGCGGGCGCTGACCACCGGCCTTCCCAAGGGTGACATGGGGAAGATCGGGCTGGCGGTGACGCCGGCCGATCCGAGTCTGGTTTATGCCACCATCGAAGCCAGCGACGAGGAGCGAGGCTTCTACCGCTCGCGCGACCGGGGCGAGAGCTGGGAGAAGCGCAACGCGTACATCTCCGGCGGCACCGGCCCCCACTACTACCAGGAGATCGAGGCCTCCCCGGTCAACCCCGAACTCGTCTATCAAATGGATGTCTTCCTCCACGTGACCCGGAACGGCGGCGCCACGTTCGAGATTCTCGAAACCGGGCACGACAAGCATAGTGACAACCACGCCCTTGTGATTGACCCAGGGAACGCCCGCCACCTGATCGGCGGCACCGACTCCGGCGTCTACGAGAGCTTCGACGAAGCAAGAACCTGGCGACACTTCCCGAACCTGCCGGTGTCGCAGTTCTACAAGGTGGCGCTCAACAATCGCGAGCCCTTCTACGACATCCTGGGTGGCGCGCAGGACCTTGGAACCCTGCACGGCCCGTCGCGCACCCTGAACCGTGATGGCATTCGCAACCAGGATTGGTACGTGCCGCTCGGCGCCGATGGATATGGCGTGGCGTTCGACCCCCGCGATCCCGACATCCTCTACCTCATGTCGCAGGAGGGGAACCTGTATCGGAAGGACCGCCGGAGCGACGAGGGTCTGGGCATCCGTCCCCAGCCGGGGCCGGGAGAGCCGGCCGAGAGGTGGAACTGGGATTCGCCGCTGCTGGTCAGCCCCGGTAACCCCGACCGCATCTACTTCGGCTCGCAGCGCCTCTGGCGAAGCGACGATCGGGGCAACGCCTGGACCGCGATCAGTGGCGACCTCACCCTGGGCGGTAACCGTTATGAGCAGAAATTCCTTGGGCGGACATGGAGCGTCGACTCACTCTTCGACCACGCTGCGATGTCCAAGTACGCCACTCTCACCGCCATCAGCGAGTCGCCGCTTCAAGCGGAAGTGTTAGTTCTGGGGACAGACGATGGGCTGGTCCAGGTCTCCGAAACAGGCGGTCAGAACTGGACTCGCGCGACCGCCCTTCCCGGTCTGCCCGCGCTCAGTTTCATCAACGACGTCGAGGCCTCGCTCCACGATGCGCGGACGATCTACGTCGTGGCCGACAACCACAAGAACGGTGACTTCTCTCCCTATGTCTATGAGAGCGCCGATCTGGGCCGGACCTGGCGGTCCATTTCCGGCGACCTGCCCAAGGGAACCCTCGTGTGGGCGATCCAGCAGGATCATGTCCGGCCCGACTTGCTCTTCCTGGGAACAGAGTTCGGCATCTACTTGAGCCTCAACCGCGGCGTCAACTGGTTCAAGCTGAGCGGAGGCGTGCCGACGATCTCCTTTCGAGACATCAAGGTCCACCGCCGCGACAGCGACCTGGTCGGGGCCAGTTTTGGGCGGGGTTTCTACGTGCTCGACGACTACAGCCCGCTTCGCGAGATCGCAACGGGCGCGCAGCTCGCCGAAGGTGCCCTGTTTCCGGTGCGCGATGCGTGGTGGTTCGTGGCCTCTCAACCCGGACAAGCACCGGGGCGGCCAGAGAAAGGGAGCGACGACTTCACCACCGATAACCCACCGTCGGGCGCGCTCCTGACTTACTACCTCAAGGAAGCGCCTACCACGGCCCGCGAAGCGCGCCAGGCCAGCGAGAAGGCTCTGCGCGAGAAGGGTGCGGACACCCCGTTCCCCGGGTTCGATCGGCTCCGCGAGCAGGCGTTGGAGAGCGGACCCAAGGTGCTGCTGGTCGTTTCCGACGCCGCCGGACGTAAGGTCCGATGGATCGAGGGGCCGGCCAAGGCCGGCCTGCACCGCGTGAACTGGGACCTGCGCGGGCCGAGCCCTGACCCCGTCGACCTGAGTCCGCCGGGGTTCAAAGCACCGTGGGACGCGCCTCAGACGGGGCCTTTGCAAGCTCCGGGCCGCTACTCGGCGGAGCTGGTGGTGGTCTCGGCGACCGGGGTTCGGCGTCTGGGTTCTCCCCAGTCATTCGGAGTGAAGCCGGTGCCCACGGCCCCAAGCGGTACCGATTTCATGGCCGGCGCCGCCTTCCAGCAGCAGACCGCCGAACTGCGGCGGCAGGTTTCCGCCGCCGGGGCGAAGGTCGGTTTCGTGCGCGAACAACTCCGGCACATGCGGGCGGCCGCGCTGCAAGCACCCCGCGCCAACCCGGACCTTTTCACCCGGTTCGATTCGGTGACCAAGGGGCTCGCGGGGCTTGAGCTGAGGCTGTCCGGCGACCCAAGCCGCCAGGCGCTGAACGAGTCCGATGCGCCATCCATCAGCAGCCGCGTGGGCCAGGTGATGGACGGACACTGGCAGACGCGGCAAACGCCGACCGCCACCCAGCGGCGCGACATCGAGATCACCAGCGGCGCCCTGGAGACACTGACACGGGACCTGAAGGCGCTGGTCGAGGGTGATCTCGCGCGTTTGAAAGAGGACATCGAGGCCGCCGGCGCCCCTTGGACACCGGGGCGTTGATCGTCTCCAAGAAGAGCCGAAGCCGCGAAGGATCGGTCAAGCTAACGAGTCCCCGGCGCATTTGATCAAACTAAAATGCCGGATTCGGCGCGCTCGCGGTGCGCCGAATCCGGCAGTCATGAGGGTGAAGAAGAGGGCGGCCACAAGGGCCGCCCCCACGGATTACTGCTGGTCGTCTTCGGGCGGACGGCGACCGCCCCCGCCGGGGCCGCCGCTCTGGACGCTGATTCGACCGATCCCGGCGTCGAGGAGCAGCTTGTTCAATGCCGGAACGTCGGTTGTCACGATTCCGCGGACGGTTTCTCCGAACTCGCTGAGCATTTTCTGACCGCGTTCGAAGGCGGCCCTTTGCTCGGCAGTCGGTGCTTCGGTCATG
>CAZFQH010000410.1:3517-4256 GCA_964520805.1 uncultured Acidobacteriota bacterium
CGCCGAAGCCTCCGAAACCAATCCGCTGCTGAATGGTCTGCGGGGCATCGGCGAGCGGAGCGCCCGCGAAGCCCGGAGGCTCGTTGGCCGGCTCGCGTCCGCCGAGTCCTTCGACCTTTTCGAGCAGCGCCTGCAGCGCTTTGGTGACCGCTTCAGGAGTGCGCGGATTGCGGCTGATCTGGGTCTTCACTTCGCGGAGCTGAGTCCCTAGCTGGGTGACCGTCCTCATGCCGAGTTGAAGCTGCGGGGTCAGGCGCATCATGGCCATCTGCATGTCGTACCAGGCCTTGCGATCGGCGGCGCTGATCTGAATGCGGGGATCCTCTTCGACCGTGATCGGCAGGGCCTCCGATGCGTGGGCTCCCGCCGCGACCTTGACGTTGTACTGTCCCGGAGGGACAAAGGGTCCACGCGGACCGCCTCCAAAGCCAAAGCCACCGCCACCGCCGCCGCCGCCGGCAACACCGCCAAAGCCGCCGCCACCCTCGGGAGCCGGGGGTGCCGAGTGCCGGAGATCCCACATCACACGGTTCACACCCGCGGCCTTGGTGCCGACGATGTCTCGCACTTTGGCGCCTGCGTCGTCGCTGATCGTGTAGGAGAATGAGAGCAGGCCCTGGATCGAGTCGTCGGCGAGGATCTCGAGCGACCGACCGACCACCCGGATCGATACGTTCGACAGTGCGGAGGTACGCACGAGTGCGATGCGGTCGCCGTCGGGGTCGCTATCGTTCGCCAG
>CAZFQH010000411.1:0-4253 GCA_964520805.1 uncultured Acidobacteriota bacterium
GGGATACGCCGCGCGCCAATGGCCCGGCGTATCCCTATCTCGCGGGTACGTTGGGCCACCGAGACCAGCGTGGTGTTGGTGACCACCACGAACGCGGCCAGCAGCGACATCAACGAGATGGGAAGCGTGGCCGCGCTCAGGGATCTCGACAAGGTGAAGACGAAGTTCCTGGCGGCGTCCGGAGTGACCACGTCGAAGTTGTCATCCTGAGCGGGATAGAGGTGACGCTTGGCGCGCAGGCTGGCCCGCGCCCGATCTTCGGCTTGGACCGTTTCTCCCTCGATCATCGATTTCGCGAACATCTGCAGACTCGTGGCAGGACCGAAGGCCCGCTCGAAGGCGCCGAGGGGAACCCAGACGTAGCGGTCCTGACTCTGGCCGCCCAGTTGACCCATCGCTTCCTGGACCCCGACCACCCGAAAGGCCCGCCCCGCGATGCGCAGGGTTCCCCCGACGGCCCGCCCGTTCGGAAAACACGCGGCCCGGATCTCTTCTCCGATCACCGCCACCGCCTCGCCCCGTTGGGCTTCGTCCTCGCGGAAGAACCGGCCCTGGGCCAGGGCCATCTCCTGGATTTTCGTGATGGCGGTGGTGGTGCCGGTGATCGGCGCCGACTCGATCTTTCCAAATCTTGAAGTCACATCGACGATCCGCTGAGCAGAAGGGGCGTAGATGACGAGGCCGTCGCCCTGCGCGGCCATGAACCGAGCGTCCGATCTCGAGATGGCGGGATTGCGCTCGAGCTTCCGCGCCAGCTCGCGGCGGCCCAGTCGGCCGCGCGGTCCGACCCGGGACACGGTGAAGACGTCGCTGCCGATCGTGCGGGCCGCGGTGCGCGCGGCGAACGCCTCCAGGACTTCGAGCCCGGTGGAGATTCCGGCAAGGGCGATCACCGCCGCCGCCATGGCGAGCGCGCCGAGAGCGGACCGCAGCCGGTATTCGCGCACCACGAAGAAGGCCTGGGCGAAGGACTCGGCGATCAGATGACGGGAGGCGGACATGAATCGGGACTATATTCTGTATAGTATTTGAACATGTTGCGGAAAGTCCTCGTCATTCTCGTACTTCTGGGCGTCATCGGCTTCGTCTTGGTCTCCAGGCGTCCGAGGGGCACCGCCGTCGATACCACGGTGGTGGTGCTTCGCGAGACCTTCCGCTCCTATGTCACCGCCTCCGGTGAGATCGTGGCCAAGCGCTACGCCGACATCGGTGCCTCGGTCATGGGTCGGGTGGTGAGCCTGAGTGTGAAAGAGGGCGACCGCGTGCGCGCGGGGCAGGTGCTGGCCCGTCTGGATCCGGTGAGGGCAAGTTCCGAGGTGGAAGCGGCCCGATCCGCGGCGCGAGCCCTGGGGGACGATCTCAAGGCCGCCGAGGCCCGATTCGTTGAGGCCACCCTGACGGAAGAGCGCAACGCCAGTCTCGTCGAACAAGGCCTCCTTCCGAAGGCCCAGGGAGACGCTTCGAAGGCCGCGCTCGATGCGGCACGGGCGCAGCAAGGCGCCATTTCCAGCAGGATCGATCAGGCCAACGCCCAGCTGCGCGGCGCGCGCGACACCCTCGCCAAAACTTCGGTGGTCGCACCCATCGACGGCATCGTGACTCGCCTTCAGGTTCGCGAAGGCGAAATGGTGGTCATCGGTCTTCAGAACCAGCCGGGCACCACGCTGATGCGACTTGTCGGCGACTCGGGGCTGAACGCGGAACTGAAGGTCGCCGAAGCGGATGCGCTGCGCCTCGAACTCGGACAGAAAGCCCGAGTGACTCTGGACGCTTTGCAGGGCCGGGAATTCGCGGGTGTCGTCTCGGAAATCGGAGCGTCGTCCCTGCCCCCGGTTTCGGCCCAGGCGGCTTCCGCGCGCGAGTTCCGAGTGGTGATTTCCCTGGAGGACGACGGCGGCGCCTTGCGTCCCGGAATCTCCTGCGATGCGGAGATTCTGGCCGCGGAGAAGAAGGGTGTGCTCGCGGTTCCCTTGCAGTCAGTGGTGACCCGAGACGTCTCGGGCCGCGAGGAAAACGGGGTCTTTGCGGTGAAGGACGGGCGCGCCGTCTTCACCAGGGTCTCGCTCGGTTTGATCTCCGGCCTCGACGTGGAGGTCACGGGACTGAATGAAGGCGGATTGATCGCTCTCGGACCGCTCGCGACCCTGAGGACACTGAAGGACGGCGACCTGGTCAGGTAGGGGCGGTTCGGCGGCTACTTGGAAGGGTGAATGTTCACAGACCGCCGCCACACGATCAGCCCGACCAGAAGGGGCAAGCCGTACTCGACCAAACGAACCGGCCACGGCAGGTACCACGCCCCTCCCGAAAGGAAGGCTGGATAGACGAGGTAGGAAAGGGGCACGGTCAGGGTAAAAGTGAAGGCGGCCACCGCTGTGGGCGATCTTCCCCCGATCGGCAGAAAGACCAGCAGCCACAGCGCGTACCAAGGCAGGACATTCGGCACCAGCAGGAGCAGGGCGAGGCTCATTCGCAGGCCGGTAGTGACCACATCGTTCCCCTGGCGAGCGAGAGACAGCCCCAGACCCGCGAGAAGCAGGGCGGACAACCCGACGCCCGCCTGGTGGGATCCACCGAGCCAGGCGGTGAGCGCAAACAACGTTTCATTAAAGCGCCACAGTTCCCCGTACTTCCCGAGGCTTAGCAACGCGGTCGGCTCGATGAAGGGGCTCGTTAACAAGAGACCCACCCCGACCATCAGACCGTAGTCGCGAGCGCGGAAGCGGCGCAGCCAGGGAAGGGCGAAGAGAGCCGGTGCAAGTTTTGAGAGCGTGGCAAGGGCGAGTGCCAATGCCGCCAGACTCGTCCGGTTCCTCTCCAGGGCCACCAGGGTCCAAACCAGTGCGGCCATTCCCATGCCCTCGTTGTGACCGCTCCCTGCAATCTCCACCAGGGCCAGGGGCGAAGCCGCAGTGATCAGAACGCGAGCCACCGGGAGCTGGCGCGACTGAAGGAGTTTGAAAAGCCCCATCCACAAAAGTCCCTCGCAAGCGACAAGGAAGAGTTTCACCGCGGTCACCGAATCCCAGATTCCGTTGACCGCACGCATGGCCCACTGCCAGGCCGGCGGATAGATGGCCGCGTAGTCGGGATGGTTGATCCGCGGGTAAACGTAGGCGTCGCGGAGTGCGGTCCACTTCTCCGCCTCGGGGCGATCCTCCCAGGCGAAGGGGTTACCCGAGGCGCGCTGAACCCGGCCTTCCCACACGCTGCGATAGACATCGTCCGACATCAGGGGCTCGCCGAAGGCCATCACCACTCGCGTCAACAGAAGCAGGGCGAGAGCCCATTTGATATCGCGCGGAGCGGGGACGAATCTCTCGCCGCGCACGTCAAATGCCGTACGAAGAACCGCGAGGTAGGCAAACACGAGCAAAGCCCAAAGTCCCAGGAATCCCCTGGCATCTGGGGTCCAGTCCCCGTGAATGGCCGCGAACAGGGACAGCCCGCAGAGCGAGGCGACACAGAGGCGAAACCGTCTCGTCATGATCATGTGGGTTCCTATGGCCCCAAGGCGTGGCGTAGGGGCACCCCCTTGTGGGTGCCCCGTCCGTTCTGAGCGTCGCAGGGCGGCCACGAGAGCCGCCCCCGGGCAATTGCGGTGGCCATGAGAGAATAACGTTCCACGGACCGCGGATCCGCAGTGTCGTTCATCGCGAACCGCCGGTTCAGGCCGCTTTTTGAGGCGATAGGGACGTATTCGTTTCCGCTCGCGGCCACAACCTATCAAGGGGCCAAAGGCCCCTCAAAAAGTCAGGACCTTTCATTAACCATGACGTTTTCCAAATACGGCTTCTCCGCCGAGCTTCTGCGCGGAATCAAAGAACTGGGCTTCAAGAACCCCACTCCCATTCAGGAGCAGGCTCTGCCCCCCGGCATCGAGGGCAGGGACATCCTCGCCTGCGCCATGACCGGCAGCGGCAAGAGCGCTGCGTTCGGCCTCCCCATCATCCATCGTCTTGGCGGGAAAGCGAAGGGTTTCACCCGTGCGCTGATCCTCACCCCCACGCGTGAGCTGGCGGCCCAGATCGACGAGCACCTGAATGCGCTGGCCGTGCACACCCCGATCTCCGCCGCCGCCATCTACGGCGGTGTCGGCATGGGCGCCCAGGAGCACGCGCTCCGCCGCGGCACCGACATCATCGTGGCTACGCCGGGCCGGTTGCTCGATCACATGAACCGCTCGTACGCCAACTTCAAGAACCTCGAGATTGTGGTGCTCGACGAGGCCGACCGCATGCTCGACATGGGCT
>CAZFQH010000412.1:0-4250 GCA_964520805.1 uncultured Acidobacteriota bacterium
ACCAAATGTTAGTCACTCGCCCACTCTGACCCATCAGGGCACGCAGGCCGGAATGATCATCGGCACGGCGGCTTACATGTCGCCCGAGCAGGCGAAGGGCAAGACAGTCGACAAGCGCGCTGACATCTGGGCGTTTGGCGTGGTGCTCTACGAGATGCTCACCGGCAAGCGCGCGTTCAAGGGCGAGGATGTGTCGGAGACGCTGGCCTCGGTATTGAAGGACGCGCTGTCGATGGACGCGTTGCCGACCGACACGCCGCCGCGGCTGAAGCGGCTCATCGACCGCTGTCTCGAACGCGACCTAAAGATGCGGCTGCGTGACATCGGCGAAGCGCGGGTGGAGATCGTCAGGATCGAATCGGGCGCGTCGGACACCTCGGCAACCTCGGGAATCGTGGTCAGGCCAGTAGCGGCAGCATCGGTCATGACGCGCGTTCTGCCGTGGGCCGTCGCGGGAATCGCGACGATCGCGGTCTTCGCGATTGGCGTGGCCTGGTTTCGCGCAGCCGTCCCTGCGCCCGTCTCGATGTTCGTGATCCCGCCGCAGGAAAACCTGACCATCACGGCGGGCTCGCGGGCCGGCGCCTCCGTGCCCGTCATTTCGCCCGACGGTCGCACGGTCGCGTTCACCGCAAGCGACGCGTCGGGCAAGCAACTGATCTGGCTGCGCCCCATCGATTCGCTCGCGGCGTCCCCGCTCGCGGGAACCGACAACGCCGCGTATCCATTCTGGTCGCCCGACAGCCGCTTCCTGGCTTACGCGATCACCGGAAAGTTGATGAAGGTCGGGGTGGCGGGCGGCCCGCCGCAGAAGGTGTGCGACCTCAATCCGGGAATCATCAGCCGCGGCGGCTCCTGGAATCGCGACGGCGTCCTGATCTTCAACAACGGTCCCGCTCCGCTCTATCGTGCGCTCGCCTCGGGCGGAGACGCGACGATGATGGGGAAGCTGGCCGATGGGGAGGGTGGCCGGCAATTCCCGGCGTTTCTCCCGGACGGGCGGCATTTCCTCTATTCCGGCGGCGGAGAGAGAGAGAAGGACGGCGTCTACGTCGGGTCGCTAGAGGATGAGACGGCCACGCGAGTGCTCGCGGCCGAAACCGGCGCGGTATACGACGCGCGGAGCGGCCGTGTGCTGTTCGTGCGAAACGGCACCCTGCTCGCGCAGACCTTCGACCTGAAGACCTTGAGTGTCTCGGGCGACCCGGTCACCGTCGCCGAGCACGTCGAATCCGCCGTCGTCCCCGGCCTCGTTGCGTTTTCCGTGTCCGATACTGGGGTGCTGGCGTATGGCATCGGCGACTCCGCCGAAAGCGGCTTCCAGTTGACCTGGGTGGATCGCGCCGGCAAGGCTGTGGGCACGGTGGGGCCCGAGGGCTCGTATCGCGGCGTGAGTATTTCACCGGACGGCCGGCAAGTCGCTGTCCATCGACACGACGGCGACGGCGGCGATGTCTGGCTCATCGACGTCGCGCGGGGCACGTCGTTCCGATCGACGTTCGATGCCACACAGGAAAATGCCGGTCGCGACTCGCGGCTGGACTGATCGCGCTTTCCGCGAGTCTCGCCATCGCCCTTGCCATAAGCGTCGCGCGACGGCCGGCCGTGGCCTCCGATGACGCGCCCACCGTGAGATTCGCGATGGTCGACGGCGCGAAGCTGAAGGTGGCCACCTGGATCACGACGCCGTTTGCGGTTTCGCGCGATGGGAACACTGTGGTGTTCACCGCGAATGACAGCTCGGGCGATCATCTTTGGGTCCGGACACTCGACCAGCCGAACCCCCGCCCTCTCGCCGACACCGACGGCGCCTATCAGCCGGCCATCTCACCCGACGGCGAGTGGGTGGCCTTCGTCGTGGCGAATCACGTGATCCGCAAGAGCCGGCTTAGTGGAGGCGGAGTTACGACGGTGACTACCACTGACGACCTCACCGCTGCCCTCGCCTGGACCTCCAACGACGAGATCATCTTCGAGAGAATAGGTTCCGACTCCGGCATAGAGCGCGTGAGCGCCAATGGTGGAGCGCCGCAAGTGCTGATTCCGATCGACAAAGGCGCAGGCGAGATTGTCGATGGAAATGCCCAGGACCCCCGGCGACGTGATCATCTCGCCCGATGGCAGCCGCGTCCTCCTGCGCGTCGAGGGCCTGCTGGAAACACGGCTGCTGTCGGATTTCGAGTCCGTGCCCGTCAAGACTCCCGGCCTTTCGGGGATGAGCGATATGGCCCGGGTGCCGGTCAAGTGACCTGTCGCGGGGAGGTCGCGTCGCGGTGGAGCAACGGTTCCTCCCTCACCTGGCCGACTGATCGCGGCTCAGGCGTTCCTGCCAGTTGATCAAGACGCTGATCGAAACCTGGTTGAGGACGAGCGTGCGGTTGACGATCAGTCTCTTGCCGTCGAGAGAGGTTGTACTGGCGGTCGGTCCCCGGCTCGAGCCTGGGGTCGAACATCGGAGTGGGCGGCCCCGGCTGTGGCGGATCGAGACCCTTCATCGTCACCGACATGAGTTTCCCCGAATCGGCCAGGTAGAGAAGTTCGCGGCCATCGCTGCGCCATCGCGGCGTCGTGCCCCCCTCGGTGGACACGCCGATGGTCGAGGCTCCGGTCCGGTCGTCGACCCGGCGCAGGTACACCTCCATGCGGCGCGTGGGGTCGGCCTGGAACGCCATCCAGCGTCCGTCGGGCGACACATCGACGCCGTACTCGCTGACCTTGTCCGATCCAAGGGCCAAAGGCGGCGCGTCGCTCGCGAGTGACTTTATGTAGGGGTTGCTCCGACCCGAGCTGTTGAAGGCCGCGTAGATGAGTCGACCGTCGGGCAGCCAGTCGCTTGGGCTGACGATCGTCACCCAGCACCGGAAGGCGGAGCACGCGGCTCTCCCAGTAGGGAGGACCGCGGACAGGCGAGCCGCCGATGTTCTGATCAACATGGCGAACCGGGGTGAGTTGACAATCCTAGGGAGACAAGTGGAACAGATGAAGGCGGGACGGCCACGTAGGTGCAGTTGATGGCCGGCTTGTGGCCCTCGCTGTGCGATTCGGGCTCAGCAGCGGAACCGACTTTCCAGTTTCGCCAGCATCATCGTCGCGCGGCCGAACAGCCCCCTCGCCTCGCCGACTCCAACTGCGGCCCCCAAGAGCCAAGGCAAGATCCAGGATCGCGATGCATTCCGTCCCGCTGCCACGCGCGATCTCATAGTGCCGCCGCTTCACGCCGCGGGAGCGTGAGCCAAATCCTTCCGCGACATTGAGGACGACCGACGAGGAGGCGCGGAGGAACTGATCGCGAAGGTTGGCGGTCAGGGACGCCGCAATCGGCGCGCCGATCCGGCAAGCCGAGAGAGAAACGCGGTAGACGTCGAACGTCTCGAGTGTTGCGGTCCGTTCCCGAACGCGATCGGGCGCGCGAACAGCAGACGCACCCGGGGCGGGCGCGACGGATGCAGCGGAGGTGGGGTTGGCATTCATGATGAAGTCCTTTGGTTTCAGGACCGCGACCATCGCGGCCTCACCCCCTGGGCCGCGATGGTTCGGAAGCAACGAGTCCGAGCGTAAGTGAAACAAGCGCGATTTGCCAACCAGTCCGCGCGCCCGCGCCGGGCCCTGGCGCGGGATCGGCTCGCTCCGGTCGCCCGTAGGCACGTCGGCGACGCTCTCCTCGGAGGCGTCCGGCGCGCCAAACCTTCGCGGTGCGCAGGCTCCGCCGCCCCGCGGTGCAACCCGCGTTTTCGCTTATATAACCGATAGCATTGTGCTGCTATCGGCCATTATCACACACATGTTAGGATTCAGCAATGTCAGCACAAGATCTTTCTCTGGCTACCAGGATCGAAGACGTAAAGCGTCAGCTTTCGGAGCTGGGGGAGATGAGGCCGGGAAGCCTATCGACTCAGTACAACGTCTGCGGCTCCGTTGGCTGTCGGTGCAAGGCTTCGCCACCCCAAAAGCATGGACCGTACTATCAGGTCAGCTACACCAGGAAGGGAAAGAGCGGTACCCGGTTCGTCCGGAAAGAAGACCTCCCGAGCGTCCGGCTGCAACTCAAGAACTACGCCCGGATGAGACGGCTCGTTGATCGATGGGTCGAACTGGCCACCAGACGCGCCGATCTGAATCTCGCCCGAAAGCACCGCTGAACCATGAACCACCCTGGCGGTTCCTCGGACGCAGGGGGCCTTAACTTAACGGCATTGGGTTTAAGCGCAGATCGGAGGATGTCCTCTGTACCGCGGTGACCGCGCCGGTCT
>CAZFQH010000413.1:0-4213 GCA_964520805.1 uncultured Acidobacteriota bacterium
GCAACCGAACCACGGCCCAGCGACTCACGTTTGAATCAGCGGAGGCCGCGGCCGGTGCGTCGCTGCGGTTTCAGGTTCAGGTAGCGAGCTTCAAGGATCTGGTCCCCGCTCAACAAGCGGCCCGTCGTGCCGCCAATGCCACCGGCCTCAAGGTCGAGCCCGTCTGGAACGAAGCGACCGCGACCTATCAGGTCCGGGTCGGCTCCTTCCCGGCTCGCGAGGATGCGGCCGCCTTGTCAAGGCAACTGGCCTCCGGCGGATTCCCGGGCGCCTTTCTGACCACGGATACGCCAACTACCGGCGCTGCTGGCCTGATCCGGATCCTGGAGACCGGCGAAACCGTCCCCTCGGTCTTGTTGGAGCCGATTCAACCGGATGAGCGGCTCTCCATCGGGAACTCGCCGGTGCGCGGGCACGTGGAGGTGCGCGCGGGGGCAGGGGGCGTCACCGCGGTGAACATCCTCAACCTAGAGGACTACCTCCGCGGCGTGGTCCCGAACGAACTCTCACCGGGTCTGTTTCCCCAGATCGAGGCTCTGAAGGCGCAGGCGGTGGCCGCCCGTACCTATGCGCTGCGGAACATGGGGCAGTTCAAGGACCGCGGATACGACATCTGCGCCACCCCCGCCTGTCAGGTTTACCGCGGCTTCAGCACGGAGCATCCCTTGACCGACCGCGCGATCGCCGAGACGGCGGGAGTGGCGGCGCGCCACCAGGGGGAGATGATCAACGCGCTCTACACCTCGACCTGCGGAGGCCACACGGAGGATGGCGCGAACATTTTCCCCACCCAGACCCAAAGCTACCTGAAGGGGGTCGAGTGCCTCGCCGAGAGAGATCGGCTGGCCGTCATAAGGTCCAACGGGCGGATCGCTCAGCTGGGGCCGGAACCGGGCATCAATCGGGACGTCGCCCTGTTGATTGCGCTCGACGTACTGGGACGTACTGCGGAAGACCCTGCCTGGCTCGCCCGGAGCCTGCGCTCCGAGGAGGCCGAGGCCTGGACTCAGCGGCTTCTGCGCGCCCTCGGACGTCAGGGATGTACCGCGGCGCGCGGGGGTGACCTCGGACGCCGGGGCGCCTTCTTCGCCTACGTGTCAGCCGCTCTCTGCTGGCGCGAGCGCGCGGAAAGGCTGCTGACCGCCCGCGATGCCGAGTTCCTTCGGCAATCCGAAGACCAGGGGGAGTTCGCGAATCCGGAGGAGGCGCGGGCCGCCGCGATTCTGATCCAGGAGGATGTTCTGTCGCCCTCGGCGAGTGGAAGCCTGGCGCCGAATGCGTCAATCTCCCGCAGCACGGCGATCGGAATTCTGGCCAGGTCCGCTCTGCGAATGGGACCACCGTCCCTCGATCGGGCCGAGTTCGCCGGAGGCAGCGAAGGGGAGTTTCGTTTCCGCGTCGACGATGTGGTTCACACCGTACGCATCTCCGACTACGTTCGGCTGTTTCGCGACCTGTCGGGGACGCCGCTGGCGGCGTCGGAACTGGCGCTCACCCAAGGGGACAAGGTTCGGTACATCCTGAGCGACGGTCGACTGGCCTTCCTGGTGGCCGAACAAAGCCGGATGGGTCCCTCGGCAGACCGTTCATCGCGTTTCTATCGATGGGAGGAGCGCCTGACCCCCGCTCAGATCGCGAAGTCGATGGCGCGGTACGGCAATCCGGGTTCGGTCAGGGATCTGCAGGTTCGTCGCACGGGGGTTTCCGGCCGGGTTATCGAACTTCTCGTCCGCGGCTCCGAGCGCGACATCGTTCTCAAGGGACTGGAGGTTCGGTTCGCCCTGGGGGTTCGCGAGAACCTTTTTGTGGTGGACCGGGAACTTGGGAGGGACGGCTCCTTGCAGAAGTTCGTGATCACGGGCAAGGGTTGGGGCCACGGCGTCGGACTGTGTCAGGTGGGGGCTTCGGGCATGGCGCAGGCCGGTGCGACTTACGACGAGATCCTGCGACACTACTATTCGGGCATCGACCTCACCGTCTCGCTTCCTTTGGGTGGCCGCGACTGATCCAAGAGGCAGACGCAAGGCGGCGTCAGTCCCAGTAGACTCACCTTCCAGAAGACCCAATGAGCACGCACACCGACGCGATTCCTCGCCGCCTGATTCCGTTTATTACGGCGCAAGGACTCAGGGGAAATCTCTCGGCACTCCCCTTGCCGGAGTTGCTGATTCAGCTTCGTCGAGGCACGTCGACCGGCATCCTCTCCGTCGAGTCCGAGGGGACCCGCAAGGCGGTGTACTTCCACGATGGTCGCGTGGTGTTCGCCACCAGCAATTCGCCCAACGACCGCTTGGGCGAGACCCTGCTTCGCCTGGGGAAGATCAGCGTCGAGGAGTACGAGGTCTCGCTCGGGCAGATCTCTCATGGCCGCCGTCAGGGCAAGGTTCTGATCGAGATGGGGGCGATGGCCCCTCAGGACCTGTGGGAAGGTGTTGAGACCCAGGTTCGCGAGATCATCTTCAGCCTCTTCGAATGGGCCTCGGGCGAATTCGTCTTCGAGTCGACTACCCTGCCCCAGAAGGAGAAGGTCACGGTCTCCTTCGATCCTCTGGTGCTGGTGCTTGAGGGGCTCCGGAGGATCGATCCTGACGGGGCGCTCAAAGGGCGCCTTCCAGACCCCGGGCTGATCCTCGAGTGCCTCAAGGATGTGGACCAGTCCAGTCTCGAACCGTACGAGAGGCACATACTCTCGGTGGTCGACGGACAGCGGTCGGTGTCCGATATCTGCCGCGAAAGCGAGATCGGCGATGGCGAGACGCAGAAGGCGCTCTATGCGCTTTTTTGCGCGGGCTTTTTGAGGGTCCGTGGCCGCAAAATCCGAGCCGCGGGCGAGCCGGCCAGCCGCGATGCTTCGGAAACCGCACTCTCTGCATACAACTCGATGTACGCCTACATTTACCGATACCTCCTGCGGGAGATTGGCCCCGAGGCGGACGCCGCGTTGCAGAAAGCCGTGACGGAGCTTCATACCACCGGGGGCATCATCGCCACCTGCCGGGTCACCAAAGGCGGGATCATCGACCCGCCACCCCTTCTCGCCGCGGTCGCCGGGCTCCCCGGGGACGAGCGATCGCTCCAGCTCACGAACACGTTGAACGAGATCCTGTACGCCATGCTCTTCGCGGTGCGAAACACCATCGGGGCCGACCACGAGGCGAACATCCTGAAGGCGCTGCGGCCCGAAAACCTCCTTATCGAGGTATAGCCGGTGGCCCGTTTGCCCGAGACCCAGATCCGTGGCCTCGGTATCGTCGCGCTGCTACTGGTGGTGTTCGCCATGTTCCGCCTGTGGCTTCGAGATTGACCGCCGAAACTCGACCAGGGCGGATCGTCGCCATCGTTGGCCCCACGGCTAGTGGGAAGTCGGACCTGGCGATTGCGGTGGCGCGTCGATTCCATGGCGAAGTCGTGTCCTGCGACAGCGTCCAGGTGTATCGAGGCCTGGATATCGGGAGCGGCAAGCCCTCGTTCGAGGATCGCCGTCTCGTTCGGCATCACCTGATCGATATCCTTGATCTCACTGAGGCGATGAACGCCGGCGTCTTCGCGGAGGCTGCGGGAGAGGCCATCGCGGAGACGATCCGCCGCGGGCGCCTGCCGATCGTGACGGGCGGAACCGGTCTCTACCTGACCGCCCTTCTGAAAGGTCTCTTCGACCAGGGTGGCGCCGACCCGGCGATTCGGGCCCGCCTGGATGCAATCGCGGATCGCCGCGGAGGGCCGAGGCTGCATCGACTTCTGGCCAGCAAGGACCCGGACTACGCCGCGCGAACGAAGCCTACGGACCGGATTCGGGTGGTTCGAGCGCTCGAAGTGTTCTTCGCTCTAGGCCGGCCGTTCTCCGTGGCCCAAAAGGAACGAAAGCCCGCCTTCTCCGGGGAGTCCCTCATCATTGGTCTCGATCCTGGTCGAGAGGAACTTCGGCGCCGAGTGACGGCAAGGGTGACCCGGATGCTCGACGAGGGGCTGGTGGCGGAGGCCGCGCGCGCTCTGGGCTCGGTGGGGGCCGGGGCGCCCCGGCCTCGCGCTTTGGGCGCTATTGGCTACCGCGAGGTTGTGGAGCGACTGGAAGCCGGGGGGACCGACCCGTGCGGCGACGGGGAACTGCTGCGTGCTATTGTCAATTCGACCATGCAGTACGCCAAGCGGCAGATGACGTATTTCCGGCGGCAGTTCGAGGTGGAATGGTTCTCCCGCCCGGAAGACGCGCTCG
>CAZFQH010000414.1:0-4206 GCA_964520805.1 uncultured Acidobacteriota bacterium
CGTGGGGGGTGCGCCCTTGTGGGCGGCGTCCCTTGCGAACAATCGTGTGGCACCCTTTGCGTGCAGCCTGGGTAGCCACAAGGGCTACCCCTACGTCTCAAAGTGGCATGGTTGGGCGTCATTCCCGGACATCGTAGGGGCGCCCCTTGTGGGCGCCCTTGAGGCTGCCTCTACTTTGTGCCGAACAAACGGTCGCCGGCGTCACCGAGGCCGGGCAGGATGTAGCCGTGGTCGTTGAGCCGCTCATCCACCGCGGCCGTGATGATCGGCACGTCCGGATGCGCTTTGGCGAGATTCGCGATGCCCTCGGGACAAGCGAGCAGACAAACGAGCCGCAGCGAACCCGGCCCACTCTTCTTCAAGCGGTCGAGTGCGGCGATCGCCGAGTTACCGGTCGCAAGCATCGGATCGCAGACAAGCACGTCACGATCCTCAAGCTGCTGCGGGACCTTGTAGTAGTACTCCACCGCATTGAGGGTTTTGGGGTCGCGATAAAGACCCACGTGGCCCACGCGCGCCGACGGCACCAGTTGCAACAGCCCGTCGACGATGCCTTGTCCCGCGCGCATGATGGCGATCAGCACCAGCTTCTTACCTTCAAGACGCGACGCCTTCATTTCCATGAGTGGCGTCTCTATCGTCTCTTCGGTGAGTTTGAGGTCGCGCATGGCCTCATAGCCAAGGAGGAGGGCGATCTCGGAGAGAAGCGCGCGGAACTGAGCAGTGCTCGTCTCCTTCTGGCGCATGAGGGTGAGCTTGTGTTTGACCAGAGGGTGTTCGACGACAGTGAGATTCGGGTGCATGGGGCGACGATAACCTCCTGAAGAACAGGTGCGCGCCTGCTTTAGGGCCGATCAGACCTCCAGTCCGACCGCGCGCATGAGACCGAGGGCGTTTCCCTTCCGCACCGGGCCTTCCTTGATCTTGTAGTCGAAAGCCATCCGGTCGCCTTCAAGGTGATCCTCGAAGTGGACGTTTCGCGCGCGCGGGGACAAACTCACCGCAATCTCCGAAAGCGCCAGGTCATGGGAGGTCACAAGACCGATGGCCCGGCGATCGACCAGCGACCGCACCACGGCCTCGGCGCCTATGCGGCGCTCGGCAGAGTTCGTCCCGTCGAAGATCTCATCGAGAAGGAAGAGGAGAGGCGTCTCCCCCTTCGCGATATCGAGAACCTGACGCACCCGTTTGATCTCGGCATAAAAGCGCGACTCGCCATCCTGCAGCGAGTCCTGAATGCGGATCGAAGCGCCGATCGCCAAAGGCGACAGTCGCAGCGAAGTCGCGCGCACGGGAGCGCCGGCGAGCGCCAGCACGGTGTTAATACCAACCGTGCGCATCAGTGTGCTTTTGCCCGACATGTTTGAACCGGTGATCACCAGCATCTGAGCATCGCCGTCCAGCCGCACGTCATTGCGGACCGCGCGGCCCTTCGGCAAAAGCGCATGGCCCAGGCCCACACCATCGAACAGAGGCCCCCTCTCCTCGAAGGTAGGGAACGGATCCGCGGGGTTCTCGAACGCGTAGGCGCCCATACTCACGAGCGCTTCGATCTCTCCGAGTGCTTTCAGCCACCGGATCACATCCTGTCCATGCCGAAGCCGCCAACCTTCAATGGCCGCGGCCAGCTGCAAGTCCCAGAGCATGAAGAAGGAGATGACCGCGAAGAACACGTTGCTCTTCGACTCGTGAACTTCGAGCCAGCGCCCGAGTTGGGAGATCGGGCGCGACGGCTTCTCGCCGTGGGCGACCAGTGCGTTATGGAGTTCCACCAGGCGGGCCGAATCGAAACGCTCGGCGAACAGTCGGTCGAACAACTCCTTGAGCGTCTGAAGGTCGTGAACCGGGCGACCGATGCCTTGAAGCACCTGCGAACTGAACGAACGCGCCCGCCAGGTGACGACGCCTGCCGCGATCGTCGCGATTTGAAATGGTGCGGCTTCCCACAAACCAAGAGCCCAGCCGAA
Organism: uncultured Acidobacteriota bacterium; assembly: GCA_964520805.1. Taxonomy (GTDB): domain Bacteria; phylum Acidobacteriota; class Vicinamibacteria; order Fen-336; family JAGNNV01; genus JAGNNV01. Next base: position 1,968 of record CAZFQH010000414.1, read on the forward strand.
GAGAGAAACGACCACCGCCCCGGATAGTGCAAAGGCCACTTTGCGAAGGCCCTGGGGCACCGGCACCGACGGAGACCCGGCCCACGCGGACAAGGCGGTCGAATCGACCGCCCGCTGCGCTTCCGCGACCAGGACGGCGAGGTCTTCGCGCAGATCAAGGCGGGGCCCGATGTCCGTCACCGCGGACTGCCGCGCGCGAAGATCGAGAATCGGCGACGGGTGCTTGAGCCAGGCCGCGAGTTGATCCTGCCCGGCGTGGGTGCGGGCCACGCACATTCGCGCGTAGAGGGATCCGCGACCGAACAGGTCAAGATCGATGGCGTTTGGGTGGGCGGGGTCGTGAAATCGCGCACCCTGGTCGCCGCGGCCAATCCAGTCCCCGTGCAAGCGAGCCAGGGCGGTTTCGTAGAACACAACCCGGCGACGCGCCCGGGAAAGGCGTGCCGCCAGCTTCTCGTGGAGGATGACGAGGGCCACGAATATCACGGCCGCGACCACAAGCCCCACCACGGCGATCGGCCACGAACCCGTAGCGATGAGAGCGAGGAAGGCCACCACGGCCACGATCGCGCGGGCGGTGGAGAGCCGCCGGTCCTGTTGCTCGAAGACCGCAAGCTCCAAGCGCCGCGCCTCGACGCGGGTCTCGTAAGCGATCTGGGGATCCTGCGTCACGGGTTAGCGATGCTATCGCGCAGCCCCCGACAGAGCCGGTACCTGAGCACCTACGGACTCCGCTATCGTCCTGCGGTATGTAGGCTTGGCTCGCCGTTGCGGCTGTTTCTGTTCTGACCCTCCAAGGAGAAGTGAAGACCCAGACCCTTCAGGGCCGCGCACTATTCTTCTCGCAATGCGAGGCCGGGAACCGGACAGCGTTCCTTCGCGACCTCTCCACCTCGGCGTCGAGGGATCACCTGGCGGGGGGATTTCACGATTTCCCGGGGGGCCCAAAGAGCCTTGAGACGAACGCGTTGATCGTGCTTGCCCTCGTTCGAGAACATCGAGCGTCGCAGGACCTGTTCGGTCGACAGACGATTCTCGACACCCTCGCGTGGGGCCTCAAAGACCTGAAGGACGGCAGTGGGGTCTTCTTCACTTCTATCGGGGATGCGGGTGACGCCACGCGGGCGTACTTCTCGTTCAATGACGCCGAGCTTCGGTCCGCACTAGGCCCCACTCGAAGCAGGGAGTTCTTCGAACATTTCGCCTTGAGTCCCGGAGGCTTCCCGCACCTCACCGGCTCGCCGTTTGCCGGGCTTGGCGCGACCCGGGAAACCCTGTTGCTGCGACGAAACGGGCGCATCCGCCTCCCGCTCGACGAGAGGATCAACGCTCATGCCAACGGGCTGTGGATTGCCGCCCTCGCACAAGTGGAAGCGGCTGGAGGCGTGGGCGGACTCGCCGGGCACGTGAGCATCAAGCGACCCAGTCTCTACAAGATCCTCTCAAAGGAGGGAAATCCGACATTGGAGACCCTCCAAGAGATTCTGAAACCGCTGGGGCTGCGCGTTTCTGTGGCGCTCGACAGCGCCGCCTGAGTCGCGTTCGGACGTCTTGCGGCCGGCGGGCGGGTCGATCAGCTTCGAACCGCCCAGCGTGAAGGGCGGGTCGGTGAGATACGCAGCCATGCCCAGCTTTCTCGGCGCTTGGTTGGGACCACTGAGGCGGGCTGGCTCGTCGCACGAGCGCGGACACTTCGCGCGGCCTGTCCTCATATACTCCCGCCGTGGCTACTAACGCCCCAGTCGAGCACCGCGTCAATGAGCTTCAGCAGGCTCTCCTGGAACTGATCCGCCAGAATGACCGAACCGCGCGTTCGGTGGATCGCCTTTCCGACGAAATGCGCGAGTTCAAGAACGAGATGGCTGAGTTCAAGAACGAGACTCGAAGGGCCAACGCGGATCTACGCGACTCCCTGAACCGACAGAGCGCCGAACTTTCCAACACCCTTGGTCGGCTCGCCGAAGATATCCTGGGACCCAGCATCCCAACCCTGTTCAAGCGGTTCTTCCCGGGCGACGAGCCGGAGTTCGCAATGCGCGCGGTGAGGAAGCACAAGTTCTCCAAAGAAAGACGGGAATTCGATACTCCGGCCTGGAACGACCAGGTCTTCCTCGTCTCGGAGACCAAGTCGCGCCTCCGGCCCGACGATCTGGATTTGCTGCCCGCGACCATCGCCGAAGTCCGCAACTACTTCCCTGAGTCTGATGGCAAGAAGATCTGCGCCGCGCTCGCCTCGCTC
>CAZFQH010000415.1:0-4189 GCA_964520805.1 uncultured Acidobacteriota bacterium
AGAAGGTCCAGGCCGAACCGAAGCCGGGGTCGCGGGTGTCGACACCATCCAGCAGAAGGGAGTTCCCCGTCGAACCGTCACCCCCGAAAGCGGACTGGGAGTTGATGCCGGGCATGAAGTTCATGAGGCCGGTCGCGGCGTTGGTGGGACGGATCGGCATCGAGAACAGCAGGTCCTGGGACAGGCTGTTGGAGGTGGAGGAACTGGTGACGTCCACCACCGGCGCTTCCCCGCTCACGTCCACCGTTTCGGACATGGCGCTCACCTTGAGGCTGAAATCGACCGCAGAATTCCGGCCGATCCCCACCGAGATCGAAGGCTGACGCTTGCCTTCGAACCCGCTCATTGTTGCCGACACCGAGTAGGCCCCAGGCTCCACGGCCAGGAACCGGTAGGAACCGTCAGCCCCTGCCGCCGATGTGAGGGCACCCGTCTTGCCAAGGAGGGTGATGGTGGCGCCGGGCAGAACGCCGCCCTGTTCATCCTTCACCACACCACTCACCGTACCGGTGAGCGACTGCGCGAAGGCGGGGGTCACGGAGACGATCAACGCGAGGGCCAGGAAGGCCCGGAAGTAAGTTCTGTTCATGCTCTGAAGCCTCATTAGCGGATCACCGACTTGACGCGATCGTGGTACTTGGAAAACACTGTGATGCCCACGGCGGCGATCATCAGCACCATGGCGGCCTTGCCTTTCCCGCTCTTGAAGAACCCGCCACTATTCTCGGCCGGGGCGGCCGCAGCGGTTTGAACCGCGGTGGCGGCGAGGGCCTCGTTGCTGAGGGCCTCCACTTTGCCGCTGGCGGCCTCGGTGAGAGTGGGCCTCGGATCGAGCCCGGGCGCCATGTTCTCGGCAGCGCGAGCAGGCGCAGCCGTCCCGATCAAAAAACTTCCAGCAACCACGAGCGCCAAAAGGCGGTCGCGCTTCTTCTTCGCAAATTCCAAAGCCTTCTCCTCCAGAAAAGTGAACGATCGCGGGGAACCCCGCCCGATTGGGCCGAGTATATGCACACACTTCCGAAGTTCAATATGTTGCTCCCGACGGTTACGATCACACCACCCATATGACTTCCCCGGCCAAAGGTACCCCTGCCGCAAAACCGCCATCGCGGATCGCCCCCTTGTGGGGCGTCGTCGCCATGGTGACTCTCGCGGTGGCCGCGGCCTTCTATTGGTCAGGACCGCCCGCGACCGACGAAGGAGCGGCGCTTATGTTGCGGGAGCGCGGTGGGAAGGCGCCGGTGAACGTCGTCTTCGTCACCCTTGACACGTTACGGGCGGATCGGCTGCCTGCTTACGGCTTTTCCGGTGTCGAAACCCCCAACATCGACGCCTTCGCGAGCGAAGGACTGGTCTTTGAAAGCGTCACCAGCACCGTCCCTCTGACCCTTCCTGCCCACTCCAGCCTGATGACCGGCCGCCTGCCGGGTTCACACGGGGTGCGCGACAACGGCGGCTACTTCCTGGGCGAGGACGAGGAAACGCTGGCCGAACGGTTCAAAGCCGCGGGATATGAGACGGGGGCGTTCGTGGCCGCCTGGGTCCTCGCAGCCAAGTGGGGCATTGGCCAGGGATTTGAAACCTACTCGGACGACTTCGACCTCTCGAAGTACAAGACTCTCTCGCTCGGCTCGGTTCAAAAACCCGGCGACGAGGTGATGACCGACGCGCTCGCCTGGCTCGACAAAAAGAAGCACAAGCCGTTCTTCGCCTGGATTCATCTCTACGACCCTCACACGCCCTACGATCCACCCGAGCCATTCAAGTCGAAATACCGGGGCCAGCCCTACGTGGGGGAGATCGCGTACACGGACTCGGTTCTCGGCCGGCTTCGAGAATTCCTCAAACAGAGCGGACTCCTCGACAACACCATCGTGGTCCTTACCGCCGATCACGGCGAGGGACTGGGCGACCACGACGAACAGACCCACGCTTTCTTCGTCTACGACTCGACCATGCGGGTGCCCCTCATCGTACGCACTCCCTGGGGCGACAAGGGACGGCCCCGCGCACCTATCTCGGCCACCGACATCGCACCCACTCTGCTCGATCTCACGGGTCTTCCCCCGCTTCCCAGGGCGGATGGGAAGTCCGCGGCACGGCTGATCCTCGACCCGGGAGCGGATGTCCTTCACGAGGCCTATGTCGAGACCTACTTCACGCGCTTTCACTTTGGCTGGCAGCATCTGCGCGGTCTGCGCGCCGGGGAGTGGAAGTACATCGATGCGCCGGAGCCCGAGTTGTACCGGACGAGCGACGACCCCGATGAGGCGCGAAACATTTACAAGGCGAACTCCCTTCGCGGCGAAGAGATGAAGAAGCGACTGCAGGTCCTGGCCGGCTCCGGTGACGAGGCGCCGCCCGAGCGCGCCAATCTCGATCCGGAAACCCTGGAGCGGCTGGCCGCACTCGGCTACGTCGGCTCGACCGTCAAAGTCGAGAAGGGAGTGGTGCTGCCCGACCCCAAAACCAAAATCGGAATCTTCAACCGCATGGGTCTCGCGAAAACTCTGGCCCAGGACAACCGCGTCGGCGAGGCCATCACTCAGATGCGCGCGGTGCTGGCGGAGGACCCCGGCATCATTGATGCTCACCTCACCCTGGGCAATTGGCTCAATCGCGAAAAGCGGACGGCGGAGGCGATCACGGCCTATAAGAGCGTGCTTTCTCTCCAGCCCGAAAACGTCATCGCCCTGAACAACCTGGCCCAGGTCTATCGCAGCCAGAAAAACTGGCCCGCCGCCATCGAGGGCTTTCGAACCGCGCTCAAGCTGGACGCCAAGAGCCCGCAAGCGTGGTTTCAACTGGCCACGCTCTTCCTCGATCTTCGTCGAACGGAGGAGGCCGAGAGCACATTCCGAGAAGCCCTCAAGCACAACCCGAAGATGGGCGCTTCGTACGCAAGCCTCGGGGTCATCGCCTTCGAGCGGGGCGACCTTCCCGAGGCGGAGACTCTGGTTCGCCAAGCCCTGGTAATCGAACCCGACCTGCGAACCGCCCACTACACACTCGCCCGCGTGCTCGAGGAGGCGGGTCGCCGCTCCGAGGCGCAGGCTCTCTACGAAAAGGAACTCGCGACCTACCCCGACCACGGCCGTACCCGTTTCAATCTCGCGCAAATGAAACGCGCCGCGGGAGACACGGCGGGCTACCTCGCGGAACTACGGACCTCCGTTGAGAAGGCCCCGGACTTCGGGCCGGCGTATTTCTTCCTGGCTCGAGAGGAACTGAACGCGGGCCGCCTCGACCGCGCGCGTGATCTCGCCAAACGCGGGCTCAAGATCGACCAGACGTCGGAAGTCGCACCCCTCGGGCACTACGTGATCGCCGACATCCTGAGCCGCCAGGGCAAACCGAAGGAAGCCCAGGCCGAAGCCGCAAGAGGCCGGGCGCTCGAAGTGAAGAGGCGGAGCCCGGCAGGCCCGGCCTAACTCTTATCGAGGAAGGCTCGATCCTCGATGCCTCCGAGACCGGCGATGAAGGCCGCTTCGAGCTGGGCCGCAGTGACTACGGCAGCCTCGCAGCCCGCGCGCCTCAGGAGAAACGCCCATACCTCGGGCTACCTCCGGGTGGTCACCATGCTCCGCTACGGCCTCTTTCTGATCCCCATCCACAGTCTGCTTCTCACCTTCGTGGGTTACCCGCTCGCCAAGTTCGTCCTTGCCCTCTGGAGGTAGCTTGTCCCCCTCTCCGCGACTTACACTTCTCGTCATGATCGCCATGACCACTCTGGGAAACGCGCAGACCCCTGCGCCCGTCACCACCATCATCCCCGCCAAAGACCTCGCCGCCTCCTTCGCGAAAGGGCGATCTTTCCTCGAGACGCCGGAGTACCGCATCGCTACCGCGCGACGCGTTGGCCCCGGTGACGTCGAGGTTCACACCATCGACACCGACATCTTCTACGTGGCCGAGGGCACCGCCACCCTCGTGACCGGCGGCGACATGCTCGAGCCGCGCACCACCGGGCCGAACGAGATCCGCGGATCGTCCATCAAGGGCGGTGAAACGAAGACGGTGGGCAAGGGCGACATCATCGTGATTCCGAAAACCGTGCCGCACTGGTTCAAGGAGGTCACGGAGGCACCTTTCGTTTACATCGTGGTCAAATCGACCTCGAGATGATGACAGATCGGCGCGATTTTAGGATCGCCTCGCTCGTGGGCGAAGCCGGGGCCGCCGCGGCGGC
>CAZFQH010000416.1:0-4181 GCA_964520805.1 uncultured Acidobacteriota bacterium
CCCGCTGGTCCGGTCGAGCTACCACGCGGACGAGCAGGTCCCGAAAGGGTAGTTGCCGGCTTAGCAGCCCGTGGCGAAAGTCAGCCGGCATTCGGGCGCGAAGCCTGCCCACGGGGCAGCGCGAAGCCTCCTCTCGGGGGACGAACGCTGCATCCGGGTGTGCGTCATAAATGTGGGATCGACTAGGCGGCCCGATGTTCCCAGTACTGTTTTGTCCGGCCGCTGAGTTCGCAGCACCTGAGGGCGAGGATGGCGTTTGCGCCCTTGACGGTCCACCGCATGCCGGATTGTTTGAGCCTTCGCCCGGCGATTGTCTTGCAGCAGAGCCGCCCGCCGCGATCACTCGCCGGTGAATCTCCGCCGCCCCGAGCCGCGCGTCCACGGGGGCGTCAATCTCGACCACGTCTCCCTCGCGACGAAGGGTAGCGATGAACTCACGAAGGTCGGCGGACATGGTGGCGAATGGTAACCGCGACGGCCGATCGGGCCGATCACCGGTGCGACGCTGGTGGGAGAACTGGACGATGCCGCGCTCATGCGCTTCTTCCAGTCCAAGGGCGATCTGTTTCGCAATGCTCGGCCCAGACGCTCACCGATGAGGCCCGACGCAGCCTCACCGCGCTGATTCCTCCCCAATAAGCGGACCCCAGACGGCGCGAGCCCAAGCGATACTCGCGGCCTCTCCCTCGAACTCCCTGGAGCCCCCATGCCAGAAGGCAGGATCGAGGTCGCCCGCCGTGTTCCGCCCCGCGGTCTCGACCGTGTGCGAAATGAGCGCGGGTAGCGCAGGTGCGGTTCGCCGGTCAACCGGCATCGTCGCAGGGCGAGCCCGCCGCCACCGCGCCACCTGTCGGCCGAGCCGCACCCGGCGTCTACCGGCGCGCCATCGGCCCGAGAGCGCAAAGCCTGCCCTTGGGGCACCACGGCGCTCTACGAGGTGGTGTACAGGCCAGGCTGCGCGCTGCGCGACAACATCGAGACGCTGTTCGGCGCGATCGACGATGGGGCGCTTGCGGTCCGCATCCCTCGCCATGCCCGGAAGGAACTCCTCGCCTATCTCGACTGCGGACTTCTCTGTCGCGGCTTTGCCCGACTGAAATGCCGTGCGTGCGGCGAAACCCGACTGCTGGCTTTCAGTTGCAAGGGGCGAGGGTTCTGCCCATCGTGCATGGGACGGCGAATGAGTGCGACGGCCGCAAATCTGATCGAGCGTGTACTGCCGCCTTCGACCGCATTGCGGCAGTGGGTGCTGACCTTCCCGTTCTCGTGGAGACCGAGGCTCGCCCAGGACGGTGAATCGCTCGGCCGGCTGAAGTTGGCCACCGATTCCGGCTGCATTTGGCCATTGATTCCAGCTGACGCCAGCCACCATTTCGGCTCAAACCTGCCACTGCGTATTCCAGGCCATGCCAGGGGATTCGGGGGGGGGCAGTTCGGGTTCGATCTAGGACCTGGCGCGCTTGATGACCGTGTCTTTCGAAGCGATGATCTCCAAGCCGCCTCGGGTCAACGTCGTCGTGCGGACGACCGAAGCGTCCTTCATTCTCACCTTCAGGGCCACTGATGTGACCTCGTCATCCCTCCCCCCGAAGGCTCGTTGAAGGGCTGAGGCGAACTTCAGTTCCCCGATCTTCCAAACAGGGGGAGTGCGGTTGTTTCGCGGGTCCGGGATCTTTCGAGGGAAGAGATACAGACATGGCGGCGGGACCTTCTTGTCACCAAGCTTGGTGGCACGACTCGGAGCGGCCTCAAGCTTGGGGCAAGGCCGAGCAGGCGTTCCGCACAGCATGTCCCAAACAATCAACCCGTCGACCGGCGTCTTCCGTGCGATCATCTCGGCCCCGAGACGAGTGTGTGTACCCGACCAGACGTTTTTCCGCGGATCCGCACCCGGGTTCTGACAGAGGCTCCAGATGTAGAACTCATCCGCGTTGGCGGGGCGTTGGAAGATGTTCGTATTGTTTCCGTCCAAACATCCCTTGGCCTCGATAACGATCGTGTGGTCGCCGATCAGGACTTCATAGTCGTGCCGATCGCGGTTTCCTGCGAAAGTCCACTTCGAGATGAGCTTCGCTTGAAGCATGTGATCGAGAGCTTTCGCAACGAACTCCCGCTTGGGCCCCATGCTCGCGGACCGCTGTCCGCGGAGGCGCTCCACGGCGCCAAACAACAGGGCGTCGGCTTCGGCCTCACCCAGTGGCGCTAACTCGCGGCGCGCCGACTCGACGACATGCTCCGCGAGGGCCTCGATTCGCTTCTTGACCTCCGGCCTTAGTTCGCAGGGCACAATGGCTTTTGAAGTGATCCCGGGCATCTCGCTCTCCTTACGGCCTATCTCGACGACCCAAGGCAAGTTTAGTGGCTATACGGCGTGCGATGACGTCTGGTCGCTTCTGTAGATCGCATTCCCAGACGATCACGCTCGCCCATCCAAGCGAATCGAGGTCGCGCCGGACTCGACGATCCCGAAGGCGGTTCCTCTCAAGTTTCGCGTTCCAGTACGACCGATTAGAGGCGGGGCGATTCTTGCCTCGTCGACAATCATGTCCGTGCCAAAAACATCCGTGAACGAAGATGGCAGCCTTTGTCTTGGGGAACGTGAGGTCCGGTCGGCCGGGGAGTCTTGATCCGCGACGCCAACCGCTGATTCTGTGATCGCGAAGAGCGAGGATGAGCCGGCCTTCCGTACTCAAGTTTCCCGAGCCCTTCACGCGTCGCATGATCGCGGAACGCTCGATGGGGGTGACGCGATCCGTCATGCTGTTTCGCGGGCCGCGGCTGGCTCGGGGTTACGCCGCCCGCTTCTTCGCTCGGCGTTGGGCGATGGGCAAGAGAAGGTGTTGAGCAAGCCAGCGAGTGACGGGAACAGCCACCGCGTCACCCATGGCCCGGTACCCGTCGTTGTAGGTTCCCGGGACGCGAAACGAATCCGGGGCTCCCATCAAGCGAGCGCACTCACGCACCGTCAGAAGACGGGTTCGCACTCGCCCCTTCTCGACCAGCACGACGATCTGCCTGCTGCTGCCACCCTCGGGCGTCCTGAGGCATCCGGCGATTCCGTCGAATCTCAGCTCTAGGAATGTCCGGCGCGGTCCGTCCTCGACTGGCCGGGTTCTCTTGTAGCCGGTACCGCAGAGAAGGCGTCCAAACTGCATCGCCGCATCGAGTTTGTCCCGGTTGATTGGAGAAAGCATCTTCTGGAATTCGCGGACGGAGATTTCCTCGGCAAGAGCGTTCCGCTCGCAGACATCTGAGAACTTCGCTACCCGACCGGAGGGGATTGGGAGCGACCACCAAAGCCAATCGGGGTCTGCCACCGATACAGCCCCTCGTACTACAGACGCGGGGTGGAAGGGTGCGCTGGGGCCACCGAGGACGAGGCCACGGAGGTCAATGCCCTCTCTGGCGGCGATAAGGAATGCCCGCGGACGGCTTTGTGGAACGAAGCTCTTCGCGTCGAGCACGATGGCGCCAACCAGGTAGCCGCGGTCTCTAAGGGCTCGGTAGGCTGTTCGGAAATCTGCGCCATCGTTCGCGACCAGGAAACCAACGACGTTCTCAGCCACCAAGATCCGCGGGGCGCGCCTGGATTGGGCCATCTCGTCGAGAACCCGCATCCACTCCCAGAAGAGACCCGACCTCGTTCCCGCCTTCATGCCGTTGAGATTCCCGGCCAGGGATAAGTCCTGACAGGGGAAAGAGGCCCAAGCTAGGTCGGCCGAAGGCAGGAGGGCTCCAGAGATCTCCTGGATGTCCCTAAGGACGAAGGCGTCTCCGTTGAAGTTTGCGTGGTGGACCATGGCCTTCTTCGGGGAAACGTCGTTCGCCCATACGGTCTCGAAATCGGGTTCCAATCCCAGTCGGACCAAGCCGCTGCCTGCGAAGAAGTCGAGCGCTTTCAATGATCGTGTTCCGGCAGTCATCTGATGCCTCCATTTTGGCATGTTGGAGGGAGAGGTCGCGACGATCTCACACGCCAAATGCGTGTGGGGTCCGTTGCCGCCAAATTCATCCGAGAAATCTCTGGCTGGTGGGTGGCACAGCGTAGCTGCGCCCATACGGCTTTGCCGGAACCGCGCCTTTGCCGGACACTCGGAGACGGGGACGTCGCTGTCGACGCCTTGGCCGGCCGCGACTATCACTTCCTAAAGCGCGAGAAGCTTCTCACGTTCGAGGAGACC
>CAZFQH010000417.1:0-4170 GCA_964520805.1 uncultured Acidobacteriota bacterium
GGGATACGCCGGGCCATTGGCGCGCGGCGGGCGAACGTAGGCGCCGAGGTGCTGGCGGAGTCGCTGATCGTGAGCGTCCTTGGCGCCATCGCCGGCCTCGCCTTCGTGGCCCTGCTCGCCGCGATCGCTTCCTCGATTCTCGACCTGCCTCTGGCCCTCGCACCCTCGACCCTGGCCCGCAGTCTCCTTATGGCCGCGGTCGCCGGCCTGCTCTCCGGAGCCTTCCCCGCCTTCCGCGCGGTTCGAGCCGACGTCCTCGTCTCCCTGCGGGCGGATTGATGCCGATGCCCCAAGGACGCCGCCTCTCCATCTTCGGCCCCGTCGACCGGATGGCCTTCGGGTTCGCGCTGGATTCGATTCTCGCGAACGGCGTCCGATCCTTCCTCGCCATCGCTGGCATCGTCATAGGAATCGTCACCGTGGTTCTCATCACCTCGGTTCTCTCGAACGCGAAGACCCAGGTGGCCGCCCTGTTCGAAGGCCTGGGAACGGACAACCTGATCACGTTCCATCTTTCGCAGGACCCCTATTCGCCGCCGACGGATCGAGAGGCGAACCGCAAGCCCCTGGAGATTGCCTTCGCCGATGTGATTGAGCGGCTGTCCCAAAACGTCGAGGAAGTGGGAGTGCAACTCATCGTACCGGCCATCGTGAACGGGCGAGCCCTGGTCGCGAGTGCGGGCCGGATCGAGAACGACAGCTGCTTTGCCGAGGGTTCGATGACCAGGACGTATCGGGTTATCGAGGCTCCGCTCGCCGAAGGGCGCCTCTTCCTCCCCATCGAGGAGGACACGGGAGCGCGGGTCGCGGTCCTTGGGGCCAGCGTGCGCGCGTCCTTGTTCCCCGGATTGAACGCGCTCGGAAAGGAGATCCGGGTGGCGGGGGTGGCCTTCACCGTCATCGGTGTTTTGGCCCCCCGGCCCGGCGGAGTCTTCGGAGAGAACCGGCAGGACAGCGTGATCTCGATGCCGATTCGCACGGTGCAAGCGCTCTTTCCCGACGCTCGCAATGTCTTGCTCTACTCGAAGACGAAGGAGGGCCGGCGGGCCGAGGCGCGTCAGGACATCGAGACCATTCTCCGCAGGCTGCGGGGTCTGGCCCCCGATTCGCCCAGCGACTTCCAGATCACGTCGCCCGATCAGATCATCGCGGTGTTCAATCAGGTGGGTAACGCGATCGGCGCCGCCACCATCGCACTTGCCGGAATCAGTCTCTTCATAGGTGCCATCGGCATCGGCAACGTCATGGTCATCAGCGTCACCGAGCGCACCCGCGAGATCGGCATCCGCCGGGCCCTCGGCGCCACTCAGACCTCGGTGCGCCGCCAGTTCCTGATCGAGGCCGGCGTGCTGTCGGGCCTCGGTGGTGTGCTCGGCGTTCTGGTCGCCCTCGGCATCGGTTTCCTCGTGACCCTGATCCTGCCCCGCTACGACGCCCGGCCGCCCTGGGAGGCGGCCCTCACGGGAGTCGTGGTGTCGGTCGTGGTGGGGCTGGTCGCGGGCTACGTGCCCGCCGCCCGCGCCGCGTCCGTCGATCCCATCGAAGCCCTCCACCGGGACTAGCTCCTGAGCGAAGAAATCCAGGCGGGATGCAGGTCCCCCCAAGGGGAGGCTTCGCGCTGGCCCAAGGCAGGGCTGCGCGCCCCTACGGTGTCAGCGCGGGCCCTCGATTCTTATCAAAAGGTAGGGGCGGCCCTTGTGGCCGCCCTCGCGGGGTGGTGCGTGCGCGGCGAATTCGGCCTTCCACATCGGAAGGGGCGCACAGCCCGGCCGCAGGTACTGGGACACGCCGTTCTCCGCGACCGGATAAGCTCGCCCGCTCAAAGGAAAGGTCCTCCCATGCTCCTCGAAGGAAAAACCGGTCTGATTCTGGGCGTCGCCAACAAGCGGTCCATCGCCTGGGGAATCGCCAAAGCCTGCGCGCGCGAAGGCGCCCGTCTCGCCCTCACCTACCAGGGTGAGAGGCTCAAGGAGAACGTCGACGAACTCTCCAAGGACCTTAAGGATCCCCTTCTCTATCCGTGCGACGTGGGCAAGGACGAAGACATTGAAGCCCTCGCCGCTTCGGTGAAGGCCGACCTCGGGCATCTCGATTTCGTGGTCCACTCGGTGGCCTTCGCGCAACGGGAGGAACTCACGGGCGAGTTTTTGAACACTTCGCGTGAGGGGTATCGCATCGCCCAGGACATCTCGTCGTACTCGCTGACCGCGGTGGCCCGTGCCACGGCCCCGTTGATGGAAGGCCGGGCGGGCTCGATCCTCACCCTCTCCTATCTCGGCGGGGAGCGGGTGGTTCCGCACTACAACGTCATGGGGGTCGCGAAGGCCGCGCTCGAGATGTCGGTTCGCTACCTCGCGGCCGACCTCGGACCCAGGGGAATTCGGGTCAACGCGATCTCCGCCGGTCCGATCAAGACCCTGGCCGCGGCCGGGGTCGGGGGCCTCGGCAAGATGATTGACTACTACCGCCAGCACGCGCCCTTGCGGCGGGCGACCGATCAGGAAGAAGTGGGCGAGGCCGGCCTGTTTCTGGTGTCGAACATGTCCCGCGGCGTCACCGGAGAAGTGCTTCACGTGGACAGCGGCTTCCACGTGATGGCGATGGCCGCGAATCTGGTCTGAGATTCCACGGGGACGCAATCGCGTCGAATCGGAACCAACCGAGCACCCGCGCCCGCCGACCGGTGGCAAGTCCCGGGACCACCGTGGCGGTCAACTGAGGGGCGAACCTCGCGGGGAAAGGACCGGGAGTGCCTCCCGGTCGATAGCCGGTCAGCGCCGACGGGTCGCCGGCACGATCACCGGCGGTGACAGCCCCATTCGCTTCGCCCGGCGAGCAAACCGGCGGTCGTCAAATGACGCCACGCTGCCGCAATCCCGGTAGCTCGCGTGGTGCAGGGCGTCCGCCATGTCAATACCGGCGTCGGTGTGCGACAAGGCGTGCTCCACCGTGCCGCGATCCTCGATAGTGACGTGGGGCAACGCCAGCAGATGCCGCAGAACGGAGACCACTTCGGCGGGCGTGAAGCGGTAGTAGCCGCGCATGACCCATTCAAGTTCGAGGATGACCGTCTTGCACACCATGAGCGGCCGGCCGGATTCGATCAGTCGGCGCGCGGCCGCGCGCTGGCGTTCCGCCTCCACATCGTCCTTGTCCTCGACGTAGTAGCGGGCAAGCACATTGGTGTCGAGGCCAATCATCGCTTGAGCAACGCCGCTGGATCGAAGTCCGCGGGCACCGCACCGAGGCGGCTCTTGAGCATACCGAAGCCCTTGTCCCGCACCCCGATAGGCGAGCTTTTGACCCGCATCTCAGCATGATCGTCGACCAGCGAAAACTCGATGCGAGTGCCCTGCCTTATGCCCAATCGCTGCCGGACTTCCTTCGGGATTGTGACCTGCCCCTTGCTCGTGACCGATGTGGCTTCCATAGTCTCTCCAGTAATACCTCGTAATGCTAGCAGTCTGTGGTGAAAGTCGACCGCGGGCGAAAGTGAGAGATTGTTCGTCAAGATCGGTGATGGCGCTGTCCGGAATCAGGCCAGCATTGCGACCCCGTACTTCGCGAAGATCGCGTCCGACGTAACCAGCGTCAACTCCTCCACCAGGGCCTGCGCGACAATCATGCGATCAAACGGGTCCTTGTGGTGGGCCGGGAGTTCTCCGGCCACTCGGGCGTGCACACCGCGTATCGGGAGCTCGCGAAATCCGTCGGCGGAGAGATCGAATACGTCGTCGAGAGACACGTCCAGCTTGCCAAGGCGCGCCTTGATCGCAATCTCCCAGAGCGCCGCTGCGCTCACCAGGACGGTGTCGGCCGTGGCGATCGCGTGGCGCGTGGGGGCCTCGAGGCGACGATCTCCGCTCTGCCACCACAAGATCACGCTGGTGTCGAGCAGGAGCCTCAAGGGTTCTCCCCAGAAAACGCAGCCAGAAGATCGTCGGGGAGCGGGTCATAGAAGCTCTTCTTGATCTTGATCTTGCCTTTTAGCCGGCCCGGCTTGCGAAGCGGCTTCTTCTCAGCGATCAGCCGCGCGACGGTGTGGCCGTCGCGGGCGATCAAGATCTCTTCGCCACGCTCAACTCGATCGATCAGCTTCGAGAAATGGGTTTTCGCCTCATGAATGTTGTAGGACTCCATAGGCCCATCTTAGTCCACTGGACTAATCAA
>CAZFQH010000418.1:0-4156 GCA_964520805.1 uncultured Acidobacteriota bacterium
CGTCCTCATCCGTCCAGTCGGACAACACCACGACGTGATCGCGCAGTCGGTCAAGCTCGCCTATGGCCTTCGGCGCGATGATTAGCGCACCAAACAGTCCTCGCTGTTCCTGGAGCATGGTGTGGCTGTGATACCAATAGGTGCCGGATTGCCGTAGATCGAACTCGTAAGTAAACGTTTTGCCCGGCGCGATGGGCGGATACGTCAGGAAGGGCACGCCGTCCATGGCATTGGGCAGCAGAATCCCGTGCCAATGAACCGAGGTTTCCACATCCATCTGATTGTGGACACGAATCAGGGCACGGTCGCCCTCGGTGAATCTGAGGGTCGGCCCCGGCAGCTGGCCATTGATAACCATCGCCTGGACAGGATGGCCGGTGAAGTTCATCGTCCGCCGGGTAATGGTCAGATCGTATTCCACCGTCGCCGCCGACAGCATGGCCCCCGGCAGAAACAACGCCAAGCCGCCGAGCATTGCCACGACCGGTTTCATCCGTATTGCGATCGTCTGACGCAAGAAGTTGTGAGAACGATCGGGAGTTTCCATCATTTTAACGATAGGCGCATGGCCCGGTAGGGTCAGTGCGGTGGCACACCATCGACAGGGTCTTCTTTGACACCGTAGCTGGCCAGTCGGTTCCCTGCCCCGGACTTACGACGCGGGACTCAGGCTCGACGATGGCGTGATGGACTTTGCGCCGGCACCGACGCCGATCGTGCCCAAGGAGTTTTGACGCCGCCACCAGGGGCCGGCCGCGCACCACCCGTGCGGGCGGAGCGTACGCAAGCAACGAATATCTTTCGCTCGACCCCTATATGCGCGGCCGACTGAGTGACGCCCCCTCCTACGCCGCCCCGGTCGAGACCGGCGCCGTCATGGCCGGCGGCACGTTGCGGGAGTCGTGACTTCGGGCGTGGACGGCTTTGGCCTTGGCGACTGGGTCGTGGCCTTCGGCGGCTGGCAGGACCACGCGCTGTCGGACGGCACTGGCCTGATCAACCTGGGCAAGAGCCCTCGGAACCCTTCCTGGGCACTTGGCGTCCTGGGCATGCCGGGTCTTCCCGCATGGGCGGGCCTGACCCAGATCGGTCAGCCGAAAAGCGGTGAAACGCTCGTGGTTGCCGGGGCCATCGGTCCCGTGGGCGCGACCGTCGGTCAGATCGGCAAGATTCTCGGGCTTCACGTAAAGGCATCGCCGACGGGCCGGAGGAATGCGCCCCTGTGGTGGGGAGCCTGGGCTTCGACGCCTGCATTGACTACAAGGCCGAGGGCTTTCCGCAGTCGTTGAAAGCTGCCGTGCCTGATGGGATCGACATCTACTTCGAGAAAGTCGGCGGCGGGGTCTTTGACGCGGTCATGCCGTTGCTCAACACCTCTGCCCGTATCCCGGTCCGCGGTCTGATCTCGCGATACAACGCCACGTCGCTGCCGGACGGCGCCCGGACCGCATGAAGCTTCTGCTGGGGACGATCTTGCGCAAGTGGATGACCGTGCGCGGTTTCATCGTATTCGACGACTTCGGTCATCTCTATCCGGAGTTCAACAAGCGGATTGGCGACTGGGTGACGCAAGGAACAATCCAGTATCGCGAGGAAAAGATCTCCCGGGTTGGAACAGGCCCCTGGCGCATTCGTTGGCCTTCTGAGAGGCGAGCCTACGGTAAACGCGTGGTCAGGCTGAGCGACTGATACCAATAAAACAGGAATCCAGCGTCTTTGCCGACGGAGTCGCCGCGATCTTCGACCCCGGCGGTCACGGCAGTGGGTGGCTGAGACCATTCTCGGCGTGGCCGTTCGCGATCGTTTCGATGGGGCGACTGATTGGAGGCTGGGCTCGGCGTCTGGCTCTCCCGAAGACGAGAGACGCTAGGATGAAACTGCACCAGAAAGACGCGCGGGCACTGGCACGCGGGTTGCTCCATCGCCTCGTGACCCGCCACGCGTCGTGGCGATGGTCATTTCTGGAGGAATACCCATGTCAAAACGGACGATCGACCATCCACCGGTGCCGGAGGGCCTCGGCGATGCTGCCGCCAAGCCAAAGCGCGACGACGAAAAAGGCGCTCGACCGACGATTCTGCTCGGTAATCGCGATCGCGGGCCAGTTCCGGATTCGGATCCGAGACGCCGCCCTCCGCCCGCGCTTCAGTTGGGCGTCAGCTTCCGTTCACCACACCGGCATCGCCGAGTGCCACGCGTTGCTGAGTCATCGCGTCCAGACTCAGCGCGGCGGGGTTGCTCTGGGTGAGAGCCACGGTCAGAGCGTCCCGCCCCGTCCCGATGCGAGTCAGGGCCGCGCGCACCTGGCTTTGATCGGGTCGGCCCGCCTCCGCCCGTGCCGCGTCGAAGAAGACCGAGGCCTCCTCCTGGGCGGCGACGACTTTTCTCGTCTCGACTTTGGCGAGCAGGTCGAGGAGTCGTGACTGAAGCCCGTAGAGTCGGTTGCGCGCGTCGGCCCGTTCCAGGCTGGCGCGCGTCAGGTCTAACGTTCGCTCAGAGGCTTCGCGGGTCTGCCTTTGCGGCCAAGTACTCCGCAAAAAAGGCCAAGCCGATGGCCGCCGTGATGAGATACGCCCAGGCGCAGCTTCGTGTTCCGTTCAGTGGTACTCATGATCAGGCCGTCTCAATGCGCCCCGATCTGGCGGGCTCGGTCATGCCGGCGCTTTCGGCCCGCGCATGCGTGTCGTAGACCCCTACGGCCGTGTTCTGTTCTGGCATTGGCTTCTCCATGCTTGTTCTTTTCCTGGTCCGAGGCCTTGTGTGGCCCGGCTGGACGATCGTCGCGGCTACCGGATCCGTGGCCGTAACTGACGACCAGAACTGAGCAAGAGTCGGACCACGCCGAGATTCCTCGGGTAAAACAGGCTCCGGTAGCCCCTGGGGACCCGATGCGACTCGCAGTCCTGCTCCAGCCCCAGACCTCCGGGCACGGAAAACGGGAGATCCCCGGCGAGCCGATTAGACGAATGTACAACGCGGCGGGTACGGCGCGAAGTCTGCCGGAGTGAACCGTCAATGGTTGCGAAAACGATCGCTCGGGTGCCTCTTCACAGCAGCCTCCGGGCTTGCCTTGCGGCTTGCCTCCTTCAGGCCTCGAAAGATAGTTCTTCCGGAGATAGCTTCATCGTTTCTTGAGGTCTTCGATTAGCGTCTTCATCTCGGCGATCTCTTTGCGCTGCGCTGCGACAATGCCGTCCGCGAGACTCCGAACACGCGGATCGGAAATGTGTGCGCGCTCGCTCGTCAGAATTGCAATCGAATGGTGCGGGATCATCGCCTCCATCCAGGAAACGTCCTCCACCGTAGCCTGACTGCGCACGAGCCAGAGCGACGCAGCGAAAACAACTGCGCTGGCCACGAAGATGCCAATGTTTGCTTTCCGATTGTCATACATTGTCCGCATGAAGCCGAGCATGACGACGGCCATCGTCGCGCCCATGATCAGCGCCATGTAAGCGCGGGTCTCGCTGAAGAAGATGTGGTCGATCGCGTAGGCATTGAAGTACATGAGACCAAACATCACGACCGTGGAGGTCATGATCATCGCGGCGAACTTCGGGTATGGATTCATGCGCGTGGGTGAGGTGAAATGCGGGGGCGTCGGATTCGGGGCGGTCTGCGAATGCATTTTCATCTATGGTTTGTCTCTCTCTTGTGTTTTTACTTCAGCGAACAAAGTAGTCTGTGGCAGCCTGACGGGCTCGACTTGGCGCTTTCTTGTAGGCCTCCTTCGAGATGCAGCTCTCGTGCCCGGCGGAATCACGTGCGCGAGGCATCTTGCTCATGCGTGCTTCCACTCCTTCATCGCGGGGCCTCGTGAGGCGCCGTCCGGCCCCGACGAGGCGTCAGCGGGTGCCTGTAATCCGGGGGCAGGTTGATCTTCGCCTTCGGGGGGCCGAGGCGCTGTTCGCTACCGCACAGACCTGCTTCTGGTGGCGGCGGCAAACCCGCCGAGTGCGTCGTCCTGCCCTTAGTACGCCAGCGCACCGACGATCTGTGCGCCGGTCGGCGCCGTGCCTGGATCTCACAACACACGGGGCGCACCCCGCTTCACGTAACTATCCACAGAAAACCGGCGAGTACTGTTTGAGGTGCAGCTTTAATCTGACCTTTCCGAAAGAGGAAGACGGCGTGGCGGGCTGGACCTCGCCCTATC
>CAZFQH010000419.1:0-4150 GCA_964520805.1 uncultured Acidobacteriota bacterium
AGACCTTCATAGAGTTTCTGTGCCACCTGCATGGTCTTCTTGACCGGGAAGCGCAACTTTCGGAAGGCGTCCTGCTGGAGTTTGGACGTGATGAAGGGGGGAACCGGGTAGCGCTTACGCTCTTTTCGGGTGACCTTCGAGACGACGTAGCTCGCCTTCTCCAGATCCGTGCGAACGGTCTTCGCATCGGCTTCGTTCGTAATCTCGATCTTCTCGCCGTTTTTCCGCGAGAGGCCGGCCGGAAAAATCGGCGGAATGCCGCTGTCCATGAGGGCGATGATCGACCAGTACTCCTCGGGCACAAAGGCCTTGATCTCGCGTTCGCGTTCACAGATCAGACGAAGAGCCACCGACTGGACCCGGCCGGCGGACAGGCCGCGGCGCACCTTGTCCCAGAGAATGGGCGAGACCTTGTAGCCCACGAGACGGTCGAGGACGCGACGCGCCTGCTGAGCATCGACCTTCTGAATATTCAGTTCTTCGGGGTGTTCAAAGGCTTTCTGGATTGCGGTCTTGGTGATTTCGTGGAAAACCACCCGTTTGAATTTCGTCTTGCCCTTGCCCTTCTTCCCTCCAAGCTCCTGCGCCAGGTGCCAGCAGATCGCCTCGCCCTCGCGGTCGGGGTCGGCGGCCAGGAACACTTCGTCGGCGTCCTTCGCGGCCTTCTTGAGCTCGTCCATGATCTTCTTGCGGGTGGGCAGAATCTCGTAGTCGATCTCGAAGCCGTTCTCGACGTCGACCCCGAGTTTGCTCTTGGGCAGATCACGGACATGGCCCATGGAGGCCTTCACGGAATAACCCTTGCCGAGGTACTTGTTTATGGTTTTGGCTTTGGCGGGCGACTCAACGATGACGAGGCGGTTTGGCAAGATGAGAGGTCTTTCTTCCTTGGCTCTGGATGCGGCGTTTCCTTTCTAGGTTATGCCGGACTTGCGCTGCGAAACAAAGTCCCGGGCAATCTTTCGATCCGGCCGGCCAGCTCAAGACCGGCCAGCCGGGCCATCAGAGCTGGTGTCGCAAGACCCGTTTCCACAGTGAGTTGGTCGATGGATTTGGCCGCCGAACCGGTCAGTTTTTCGAGGATCGGATCGGGCGAAGGAAGGGCGCCCGCAAGGGCTGCCCCTACAACGCCGAAATCGATCCCGAGGTGCTCGAGGACGTCGTCAAGACCGCGGATGAGGACACCTCCGTCCCGAATCATGAGGTTCGGCCCGAAGGCCAGAGGGTCGCCTGGACGGCCGGGAACCGCCAGGACTTCGCGACCCTCGTCAAGAGCCAGCCGAGCGGTGATGAGCGCCCCGCTGCGCGCCCCCGCCTCGACCACGATCACCGCCTCTACGAGGCCCACTATGATGCGATTGCGCCTTGGAAACTGGGCGGGTTTGGGCCCCGTGCCGGGAGGCAGTTCGGAGATCACGGCTCCACTGGACTCAATCCGCGCCGCAAGCGGCTTGTGCTCACCTGGGTAGACCACGTCGACGCTTGACCCAAGTACCGCGAGGGTGCGACCGCGAGCCGCGAGCGCTCCTTCATGTGCGGCGCCGTCCACGCCGCGAGCCAGACCCGAAACGACTTCGAGGCCATGGCGAGCGAGGCCGGAGGCGAGATCCCGGGCGATGGATCGACCGGAGCCTGTGGCTCCTCGGGACCCGACGATGGCCACCCGTCGTGAGAGTTCTGAAAGGGACCCTCGAACAAAAAGAACCGGGGGTGGATCGTAGATGGCCGCAAGCGACGCCGGATAAGCCGGGCTTCCAAGTGCTATCAGGGTTTGGCCCAGAGCCTCCGCCTGCTTGCAGACCCGCTCGGCCACGCGACGCGAAGTCCCCGCTTCGATCTCTCTCACCACCGCTTCGCCAAGCTGCTCGAGAAAGACGCGGGGCCGCTCGTAGACATCATCCAGGCCGTCCGCGCGAACGAGGCGGGCGATTTTCGAGGGGCCGAGGCGCGGCAGCTGCATAAGGGTCAAAAGTCGAAGGGTTCTTTCTTCCATTCCGAATTGTCGCGGAGCCACCTCCCGGATCGGGTCCGTCCTGGGGCGCGAAAGCGGCGGACGTGCATAACGAACCCCAGGGGGAGCCAGGTGGCCGCCTTGCCGCAGCCTGACCGCGGGGAGGATTCCTCCACGCCCAAACTGAGGCTCTACGCCCGACGAGCGCGATAATTGAGGTTCAAAGTCTTGCCATGATCCGATTCGAAGAGATCGCCGAAACCGTTCAGCTCCACCATCCCGGAGCCGATCTCGACGTCCTCCGACGGGCGTATGTGTTCTCCGCGGTGGCTCACAAGGGCCAGGTGCGGGCGAGCGGCGAGCCCTATCTCTCGCATCCGCTCGAGGTCGCGAGCATCCTCGCCTCGTGGCGGCTCGACCCGATCTGCGTCGCGGTCGGACTACTCCACGACGCGCTCGAGGACACCCTCGCCACCCCCAAGGAGATCGAAGAAAAGTTCGGACCGGTGGTCCTGCACATCGTCGAAGGCCTGACCAAGATCTCGCAGATCACGTTCTCTTCCGTCGAGGAACGCCAGGCCGAAAGCTTCCGCAAGCTCCTCCTCGCCATGGTGGACGACGTGCGCGTCATCCTGGTGAAGCTGGCGGATCGGCTTCACAACATGAGGACGCTCCAGCACCTCGCGGAAGATAAACGCATCCGGATCTCCGAAGAGACGATGGAGATTTATGCGGCCCTCGCCGGGCGCCTGGGCATGAGCCGGATCAAAAACGAACTCGAGGATCTGGCCTATCAGCACCTCGACCCCGAGTCGTACGCGGCACTCTCGAAGCGCGTCGAAGCGAGGCGTTCTGACGCGGCCGTGGTGATCGCGCGAATGAGCGCCACCATCGCGGCCCTCGTCAAGGAAGCGAACGTCGCGGCGCGCATCGACGGACGAGTGAAGCGTCTTTTCTCCATCCACCAGAAACTGCTGCGCCAGAAGATCGATCTCGACGAGCTTTACGACTTCATCGCCCTCCGGGTGGTGGTGAACACAGTGTCCGATTGCTACGCGGTTCTTGGCCTGCTGCACCACACATTCAAGCCAGCACCCGGACGCATCAAGGACTTCATCGCCATCCCTCGCCCCAACGGCTACCGGTCGCTCCATACGACGCTGGTTGGAGACCACGGCACGCCGTTCGAAGTCCAGATCCGGACCGAGGAGATGCACCAGATCGCCGAAGAGGGCATCGCCGCGCACTGGAAATACAAGGAAGGCCTCCAGACTCTGTCGAAGGACGATGCGACCTTTGCGTGGCTGCGGCAGCTTCTGGAGGATGTTCAAGATCCGAAGGAGTTCCTGAGTTCTCTCAAACTCGATCTCTACCCCGAGGAGGTCTACTGCTTCACTCCCAAAGGGGCGGTGCGGACGCTTCCGCGCGGCGCCACCCCCATCGACTTCGCGTACGCGATCCACACCGAGGTGGGCCGGAGGTGCATGGGAGCGCGAGTGGGCGGGAGGATCGTCCCCCTGAGGACCAAGCTCAAGAATGGCGACATCGTGGAAATCCTCACTGCCCCCGGTCACCATCCGAGTCGCGACTGGCTGAACTTCGCGGTGACCTCGCGCGCCCGGTCAAGGATCAAGCATGACCTTCACCTCGCGGAAAGGCAGCAGGCCCGCGATCTGGGCCGTCGTCTTCTGGAGCGCGAGTGGAAGAAGTCGCCGCTGCGCTCAAGAACCATCGAAGAGGAAATGCCGAGGATCGAGGCTCTGGCCCGTGAACTCGGAGCGGGCAGTCGGTTTGACGATGTGCTGTCGTCGGTGGGTTTCGGACGCACCGACGCCGCCACGTTGATCGACAAACTGGTTCCGCCCGAACTTCGAAACAAACCCGACCTGCCCCCGGTCCGGCCGAATCGGTCGGTGACTCCAGGAGACGCCCGCATCTCCGTGCACGGCGTCGATCACCTCCTCGTCTATCGAGCGCGCTGCTGTTCTCCCATTCTGGGCGACGCCATCACCGGCTACATCACCCGCGGCCAGGGGGTCTCGGTGCACTCGGTCAACTGCCCGAACGTGAAGAACGCGGTGGTGGACCCGCAAAGACGCGTGCCGGTTTCGTGGGACGCCACGCCGGGCGAAACCTATCCCGTTCGGCTGAGCGTCGAGGTACACGACCGGCCCGGCCTGCTCGCGGCCATGACCACCG